>NZ_JAGTJY010000072.1:0-26652 GCF_018195695.1 Achromobacter sp. Marseille-Q0513
GTATCGCCTCGGCCCAGGGCGATGGCGGGTTCGATCAGCGCGGTGATGGACGTCCGGATCCGCAGGGCAAGCCGATAGGCCGCCCAGATGCCCATGGCGATGATCGCCAGGCTGACCGCCAGGACCCAGATCATGGAGCGCCACAGATCGGCCTGCAGCGACGCGATGGGCGCGCCGATGGCCACGGCCCACATCCTGTCCCGGCTATGGCTGAAAGCCGTCAGTACCGGCACCCCCTCCTTGGTCTTGCTGTGCAGCGTGCCGTCCTGCTGGCTGCGCACCGCGTCGGCCAGCGTCGGCACGGCATGCTGGCCGATATACCGCGCTTCTTCGCGCGTGCGGCCCACGATCAGCGCCTCCTTGTCCAGCGCGGCCGCGACCCATCCCGTCGGCAAGGCCTGCCTGCGCAGGATCTGGCTGATGCGTTGCGGCCTGATCTCGGCGAACAGGCTGTACTGGACCTGGCCTTGCAGGGTCACCGGAATCCCGACGGCGATGGTCTGCTCGCCGCGCAGGGCGGTATTGAACAGGTTCGTGACGACGCCCTGCGGCGACCGGGCCTGTTGCCGGACCGTGTCCGGCAGGACGCTCCTGATCGGGGGGCTGGGATACGGCGCGCTGCTGTTGGCCACCAGCATGCCCTGGCTGTCGACCAGCACGTATCCATCGACATTCTGCAATTGCAGCGCATCCTGCAGCCGGCGATGGAAGGCGCCCAGCTTGCCCTGCTGCAGTTCCTCGGACGTTGCCAGTATCCGCAGGCCGGATTCGATGCCGCGCAGCTCGCGCTCCAGTTCCGCGACCAGCGTGCGCGCCATGCTGACGGCGGTCTCGTAGACGCGGTCCTTGCGCAGCAGATAGTCTTCGTAGGCGGCCGCCGAGGCCACCAGGATGGTCGGCACCGTACAGGCTATGCCCAGCCACAGCAGGGCGCGTCGGATGGAGGGCAGTCTTCGAGGCGAGCCATGCTCATCATCGATTGCTGCCATGGCCTATTTCCTGCTGACAGGGTTCAGTCATCGTGGCGGGCATGGTGCGTAGCAGTAATCCGGATTCTGGCTACATGGTTTAATTTCTTCGATAATGATCTGAAAGCTTGCGGTCATAGTCAAACACTAAATCGGGGTGTGCGGTCTATGGGGAAGTTTGTAACAACGCTGGTTTTTGTTATCGGACTTGTCTTCGCTGCAACGGTGCCGATTTACTTCGGGCTTGAACTATCCACCCAATTCGCCATCGAGCGTGCCAAGACACAGGCCAGGACGCTCTCGGCGGCGGTGCTCACGCGCGCGGACCTCGTGTCCGCGCAGCTGCAGGACCTGAGCCAATCGCTGCGCGTGCTGAGTGGAAAACAGCCCTGTGCGGCCTATGCGCAGTCGGAAATGGGGAAGCGGGTCCTGCAGTCCCCGGTGCTGCGCGCCATCGCCTATGCCGATGGAACGCGCATCGTCTGTTCGTCATTGGGACGCACGCTGGACGGCCTGGACCTCGGTCCGCCGGACTTCGTGTCCCTGCAGGGCATGCGCGTATGGCCGGACGTGGCGCTGCCGGCCGCGCCGGACTTGCGGTACATCGCGCTGTCCTTCAACGGCTACACGATATTCCTGAATCGCGGCGACTACGTGAACGCGATGACGCTGCTCGAGCCGTCTGCGACCATCGGCTTGTTCTATCCCGGCGAGACCAACCGCTTTTTCGGCATCGGCTATGTGAAGCCGGAATGGCTGCAGAGCGCGGCGACCAGGCAGGCCGTGGTCGGGGAGCTGTCGGGCACGGTGCTGGCGATCCTGCCGTCCTCGCGGTTCCAGCACGTGGCGGTGGTGGCCATTCCTCCCGAGGCGTATTTGCACGACTTCGCGGGCACGCGATGGGCGGTCGCCGCGGCCGGCGGAATCGCCGGCGTGATGCTGTGCGGCATGATCCTGTGGCGCAAGAGGCGGGCCCGCGACATGCCCCAGCTGCTGCGCCGGGCGATACGGGACAGGGAGTTCTATCTGGTCTATCAGCCCATCGTCGATATCCGGACCAAGCAGTGGATAGGCGTGGAGGCGCTGCTGCGGTGGAAACGGCCCTATGGTGCCGAGCCGATGGGGCCGGACATCTTCATACCGGCCGCCGAGCGCTGCGGCTTATCCGAGGAAATCGCGGCGCTGGTGTTCGATCTGGTGGCCGAGGACCTGCCCATCATCGAATCGCACGTGCACGGCTTCTATGTTTCGTTGAACATCTCCGCCAATGAGGTCAAGTCGGGATCGGGCCGGGCGCTGACGGAAAGGCTGCTGCAGGAGACCGGCCTGCCGCCGTCGTGGATCAACATCGAGCTGACCGAGCGCGGGCTGCTCGAGGAAAACGCCAGGGAAACCATAGACGGCATCCGCGCCCTGGGGGTGAAGGTCGCGATCGACGACTTCGGCACGGGCTATTCCAGCCTGGCCTATCTGGGGGCATTTCCGGTGGATTACCTGAAGCTCGACAAGGTCTTCACGCAAGGGCTCACCGAAAGAGGCGCCAAGCGCACGGTGGCGATGCAGATCATCGAGCTGGCCAAGTCCCTGGAGATCGAAGTGATCGCGGAAGGCGCGGAAACCGAGGAACACGTCAACGAGGTGGCCGCGCACGGCGTTTCCAAGGTGCAAGGGTGGTACTTCGAGCGCGCCCTGTCGCTGGAAAAGCTGCTCGAGGCCTTGCCCGTGAAGGGCGGGCGCGTCCTGCACGAGGATGGGCAGGGCGCCGACGAAGCGCAGGCGCGGCAGCATTCAGCCGGCTAGCCGCGCGCCTGCTAGTCTGTCAGCGGCCGCGCGCGCCGGCGGACAGAATCTTCTCTATCGTCCGGATCCGGTCGCGGCGCCGTCGCACGTTGCGGCCGGGCTTGCGGAACAGGCCCTTGAGCGGCTTGTTCTCACGGCTGGCCTGCAGGTGTTCGATATAGACCTGCGCCGATGCCGCGTTGTCGATCTTGTCGAAGATCCAGCAATAGGCGACGGGCAGCCGCGCCTGGCGATAGCGCGGTTCGGCGCGCGCGGCATCCTCGGCCAGGATGCGTTCGAGCACGAGCTGGTCCCATTCATCGGGATTGGCGCCGCAAGCCGCCGCCCATTCGTCCAGCAGGGTGGCCGCCGCCGGCGTGTCGTTGATGTACAGCGTGCCGCTCAGCAGATGGCCATCGGGCTCGTGGTAGGCGGCGATGTCGCAATCCAGCGCGGCCAGGCTGGGCCAGGGATTGCGGTGGAACACCGCGTCCACGTCCACATAGAGCATGGGGCCACGGTGCTTGCGCCGCATGCCGACCAGCACGCCGGGCTTCATGGCGGCGTTGCGCACCCAGGATCCGGTGGTGTCGATGGCCTGGGCGTCGACGGGGAGCTGGAGTCTTTCGGCGGAGCGGACCAGCCGGTTCTTTTCCGTTTCGTAGATGCTGTCGCGGGTAAAGAAGGCCACGGTCATGCCCATCGCGGCCAGGTCGGCGGCGGATGGCGGGTCGAGTTCAGCCTGGCCGGGAAAGTTCGCGACCGAGCGCTGATGTTCCGGCGACCATGGGGACAGTTTGCGTCTGAGCCATTGCAGCATGGGCTTGTCGTGACAATCCGAAATTCATGAGTGTGCCGATGCGCTCGGGGAGGGGCGGGCGCGCAGAACGCGTGTGCTGTGCGCCGGGCCGGCCTTCGAGGCATGGCTCGCGGTGGCCGAGTATATCGCGCGCCCTCCTGGCGTCTGCGGCGAGGCAATGCATTGGAACATCATTGCGTGGGCGCTTCGCATGCGCGTCGCGACGGCCCGGGATGGCGCATGCCAGGGCCGCGCGGCCGCCAGCCAAGGAGGCTGGCGGGTTCTCTCGGCATCCCGAGGTCGGACAGCCAGGCTAGGCGCAGAGCGCGTGGCTGTCGCGGGCCTGTACCTCCAGCCGGCCCTGTGCATCGGCCGCCCGGTTGGCTTCGACCAGCGCATACAGGTCGCGCGGATCGGCCAGTTCGGGTATCAGCCCGGCCGGCTGGCCCAGGCCCAGCTCCCGCGCCGCGTCGGCCAGGTAGCGCAACGCCGAATAGTCTTCCAGCGCGAAGCCCACGGAATCGAACAGCGTCACCTCGTCCGCGTCGCGGCGGCCCGGCGCCTGTCCGGCCAGCACGCGCCACAGTTCCGTGACGGGGTAGTCGGCGGGCATCTGCTGGACGTCGCCTTCGATGCGGGTCTGCGGCTCGTATTCGACGAAGGTGCTGGCGCGCAGCAGCACGTCGCGGTGCAGTTCGGTCTTGCCGGGACAGTCGCCGCCGACCGCGTTCAGGTGCATGCCGTCCTCCACCATGTCGGCGGTGAGGATGGTGGCGTAGGCCTTGTCCGCCGTGACCGTGGTGACGATGTCGGCGCCGCGCGTCGCTTCGGCCGCGCTGGTGCAGGGCCGCAGGCGCAGGCCGGGAACCCGCGCCAGATTGGCGGCGAGCTTGCGGGTGGCGGCCGGATCCAGGTCGTAGGCGCGGATGTCGGTGATGCCCAGCAGGTGATGGAAGGCCAGGGCCTGGAATTCGCTCTGCGCGCCGTTGCCGATCAACGCCATGCTGCGCGCGCCGGGACGGGCCAGCGCCTGCGCGGCCACGGCGGACATGGCGGCCGTGCGCAGCGCGGTGGTCAGGGTCAGTTCCGATACCAGCAGGGGAGTGCCGGTGGCCACGTCGGCCAGCACGCCCAGGGCCATGACGGTGGGCAGGCCGACATGCGGATTCTGCGGGTGGCCATTGACATATTTGAAGCTGTAGAACTGGGCGTCGGCCACGGGCATGAGTTCGATCACGCCTAGTCTGGAATGGCTGGCCAGGCGCGCCGATTTGTCGAATTCCGGCCAGCGCAGGAAGTCGGCGCGGATGCGTCCGGCCAGGTCTTCCAGGCAGCGGGGAAGGGTGCGCGTCGCGATGAGCGTGGCGACGTCTTTGGTGGTGAGCAGCGTGGTCATGATGAGTCTCCTTCTGTACTGATGAAAATTCTGACCAAAGGCGACGTCAGCCGGAAGCTGCCATTTCGGCAGGAAAACACGTATAAGATTTCACATTGGCGCCAATCGCCTGTCGAAATGACAACAATGGACACTCTGGATCAACAATTGCTCAGCCTGTTGCGCGCCGACGCCCGCAGCACGGTGGCCACCCTGGCCAAGAAACTGGGCGTCTCGCGCGGCACGGTGAACAACCGCATCACGCGCCTGGAAGACGCCGGCGTCATCGTGGGCTATACGGTGCGGCTGCGGCCGGAATCCGAGCCCAATCGCATCGGCGCCTGGATGAGCATCGCCGTGGACGGCAACGAAACCCGCCGCGTCGTTAGCCTGCTGCTGGGCGATCCCGCCGTGGTGGGCCTGCATGACACCAATGGCCGCTGGGACCTGCTGGCCGAGCTGAGCGTGGCCAATATCGAGGAAATGTCCCAGGCGCTGGACCGCGTCCGGCTCATCAAGGCGATCTCCGCCACCGAGACCAGCATCCACCTCAAGAGCTACAAGCTCGACTGAGCGCGGCCGCCCGGCAGCGGGCGGCAGGCCGCGCTTCCCGCCTTTTCCCCCGATTTCCGATCGACCTAGGGATTTCCCCGCCTTGTGGGACGGGTTTGCTCATTCCTAAAATTGGCGCCAATTTACGTTTCATAATTTCCGCGCCATCGCGGACGGCGGCCTTCGCCGCCGGCCAACCGAGAGAGCCATGCAGTCCAGCGCAGCAACCGCCGTACCTTCCGACAATGCCCGCGCCCGGGCCATCTATGACCTGGGGCACAGCACCATCTTCGCGGCCCGCAGCGATCCGCGCTTCTCGTACTGCATGTACGTGCCGCCGCACATCGACAGCGCGCGCCACCCGGTGGAGCTGGTGGTGGTCATGCACGGCACCGGCCGCGCCTTCGTCGAATACCGCGACGCCTTCGCCGAATTCGCGCGCTGGAACGACTGCATCGTGCTGTGCCCGCTGTTTCCGGTGGGCGTGCTGGGCGATGGCAACCGCGACGGCTTCAAGCAGCTGCGCGAGGGCGAGATCCGCTACGACCACGTGCTGCAGGACATGGTGGCCGAGGTCGGCGAGAAGTTCGGCCGGCGCTTCGAGCGCTTCGGCCTGTTCGGCTACTCGGGCGGCGGCCAGTTCGTGAACCGCTACGCCCTGCTGCATCCCGAGACGCTGTGGGCCGTTTCCATCGGCGCGCCGGGCTCGGTCACGCTGCTGGATCCCGAGCAGGATTGGTGGGTCGGCGTGCGCGATGCGCAGGCGCGCTTCGGCAAGGCCGTCGACGCCGAGGCGCTGAGCAAGGTGGCCGTGCACATGATCGTGGGCAAGGCTGACTTGGAGACCTGGGAGATCACGCACCGCGAGGGCGGCAAGTTCCACATGCCGGGCGCGAACTCGGCAGGCCGGACCCGTCCGGAACGGCTGGAGTCGCTGCGCCGCTCGTTCGAGGCGGCCGGCGTGCACGCGGTGCTGGACCTGGTGGACAACGTGCCGCACGACGGCCTGAAATGCGTGCCGTTAGTGCAGGATTTCCTGGCCGCCACGCTGCGTCGGCTGCGCAATGAATAAGGCCGGATCTGTCCGGCGCGTCCGGGCCGTCGCCGGCCGGCGGAACTGAGAGGAGCGAGCCATGCTGCGTTTTGCGCTGTCCCGGATCGTGATGGCCGTGCCCACGCTGCTGATCGTGGCGGTGGCGGTGTTCGTGATGATCCGCCTGATTCCCGGCGACCCCGCCCAGCTGCTGCTGGGCGACCTGGCCACGCCGGCCGCGCTGGCCGACCTGCGGGCGCGGCTGGGGCTGGACCAGACCTGGGCCGCCCAGTTCGGCATCTGGTTCTCGAACATGCTGCACGGCGACCTGGGATCGTCGATCAAT
Organism: Achromobacter sp. Marseille-Q0513; assembly: GCF_018195695.1. Classification (NCBI taxonomy): domain Bacteria; kingdom Pseudomonadati; phylum Pseudomonadota; class Betaproteobacteria; order Burkholderiales; family Alcaligenaceae; genus Achromobacter; species Achromobacter sp. Marseille-Q0513. Next base: position 6,853 of record NZ_JAGTJY010000072.1, read on the forward strand.
ACCGGCCAGCCCGTGCTGTCACTGGTATGGGACCGCTTCCTGGTCAGCGGCCGCGTGGTGGTGGTGGCCGTGATCCTGGCCGCGCTGGTGGCGGTGCCCGCCGGCATGATCGCCGCCTGGAAGCAGAACCAGGCCGCCGACCTGGCGCTGGTGTCGACGGCCACGCTGCTGGTGTCCATCCCCACGTTCTGGCTCGGCCTGCTGATGCTGATCCTGTTCGGCCTCAAGCTGCAATGGCTGCCGGTGGTCGGCTATGTGTCCGTCGGCGAGGACTGGAAGGCGGGGCTGCTGTATCTGATCATGCCCATCGCCACGCTGTTCCTGCACGAGATCGGCGTGCTCATGCGCATGGCGCGGGCCAGCACGCTGGAAGTGCTGCGGCTGGACTACATCACGCACGCGCGCGCCAAGGGCCTGCCGGAATCGGCGGTGCTGATGCGCCACGCGTTCCGCAACGCCTTCGGCCCGACCTGGACGCTGATCGGGCTGGTGCTGGGCAATCTGCTGGGCGGCATCGCCGTGGTGGAAACCGTGTTCACCATTCCCGGCCTGGGCCGGCTCCTGGTGGATGCGATCTTCGCCCGCGACTATCCGGTGATCCAGGGCTGCCTGCTGTTCGTGGGCGTGGTCTATGTGGTGGTGAACCTGCTGATCGACCTGTGCTATCCCATTTTCGACCCGAGGGTGACCGCCGAATGAAAAAGAAGATTCCAGCCAACGCGCTGATCGGCGGCCTGATCGTCGGCGTGATGCTCCTGGCCGCCGTCATGGGGGAGGTGTGGACGCCGCATGATCCGCTGAAGATCAATTTCGCCGCGCGCCTCAAGCCGCCCGGCGGCGGCTTCCTGCTCGGCACCGACGAGTTCGGGCGCGACGAGCTGTCGCGCCTCCTGGCGGGCGCCAGCAGCAGCGTGTGGATCAGCCTGCTGACGGTGGGCTTCGCCATCGTCGCCGGCACGCTGATCGGCACGCTGACCGGTTTCGTGCGCGGCTGGACCGACCGCATCATCATGGCCTTCAACAACGCCCTGCTGGCCTTCCCGGGCCTGCTGCTGGCGCTGGGCCTGCTGGCGGTGGTGGGGGCCAACAAGTACGGCATCATCCTGGCGCTGGGCCTGGCGTACACGCCGTCGGTCACGCGCATCGTGCGCGGCACCGTGCTGTCCCTGCGCGAAAAGGAATTCATCGAATCCTCGCGCGTGCTGGGCAATTCCGAGCTGTACACGATGTGGCGCCATGTGCTGCCGAACTGCATCGCGCCGCTGACGGTGCTGGCCACGTCCATGTTCGGCTGGGTCATCCTGGCCGAGAGCGCGCTGTCCTTCCTGGGCCTGGGCGTGCCGCCGCCCGCGCCGACCTGGGGCAACATGCTGGCCGCCGCAAGACCGTTCATGGCGCAGGCGTCCTACCTGTCCATCTTTCCCGGACTCTCCATCGCGCTGGCGCTGCTGGGCATCAACCTGCTGGGCGACGCGGTGCGGGACCGTTTCGATCCGCGCATGAGGGGCGTGCAATGAGCGCACTGGTATCGGTGTCGGGGCTGACCCTGACCGTGGGCGCCGGCGGGCGCGAAATCGTCAGCGACGTGTCCTTCTCGGTCGCGCCGGGCGAAATGGTCGGCATCGTCGGCGAGTCCGGCAGCGGCAAGACCCAGGCGGCGCGCGCCATCATGGGATTGACGCCCTCGCCCCTGAAGGTGGCGGGCGGTTCGATCCTGTTCGAGGGCGTGGACGTGCTGCGCGCCAGCGCCGCCGCGTTGCGCGGGCTGCGCGGGGCGCGCATCGGCATGGTGTTCCAGGAGCCGATGACGTCGCTCAACCCGTCCATGTCCATCGGCCGCCAGCTGGAGGAAGGTTTGAAGCTGCATCGTAACCGCCTGGGCGCGGCCGAGCGGCGCGAACGGGTGCTGGACATGCTGGCGCGCGTGGGCATACGCGATCCCAAGGCGGCGGTCCAGGCCTGGCCGCACGAGTTTTCCGGCGGCATGCGCCAGCGCATGATGCTGGCCTCGGTGATGCTGCTGGAGCCGGCGCTGCTGATCGCCGACGAGCCGACGACGGCGCTGGACGCCGTGGTGCAGCGCGACGTGCTGGAACTGATGGTGGCGCTGACCCGCGAGCATCGCACTGCCGTGCTGATGATCAGCCACGACCTGCCCATGGTGGCGCGCTACACCGAACGCATGGTGGTGATGCAGCACGGGCGCGTGCTGGAGGAAGGCGCCACGGCCGCCATCCTGGAGCGGCCCGCCCATCCCTACACGCGCAAGCTGCTGGATGCCATGCCGCGCCGGCAGCCGGCGCGGGCGGTCAACCGGGAAGCCCCCATCGTCGAGGTCAAGGAGCTGGTGATCGACTACGCCGGCCGCCAGCGCCTGTTCTCGCGCACCGGCGCCAAGCGCGCGCTGCACGGCATCGACCTGCAGGTGCGGCCGCGCGAGGTGGTGGCGGTGGTGGGCGGCTCCGGCTCGGGCAAGACCACGCTGGGCCGCGCCATCGCCGGGCTGCTGGCGCCGTCGTCCGGCCAGATCCTGTTTCGCGGGGCGGCGGTGGACCGGCGCGCCGCGAGCTGGCGCGACTACCGGCTCAATTGCCAGATGGTGTTCCAGGATCCGTATTCCTCGCTGGATCCGCGCATGACCATCGGCGAACTGGTGGGCGAAGGGCTGCGCATGCTGGGCGGCCTGTCCGCCCAGGACAAGCGCCGGCGCGTGGACGAGGTGCTGGCCGAGGTCGGCCTGGGTTCGGAATACGCCGGCCGCTATCCGCACGAGCTGTCGGGCGGCCAGCGCCAGCGCGTGGCGATCGCGCGGGCGGTGGTGCGGCGGCCGGCCTTCGTGATCGCGGACGAACCCGTGTCGGCGCTGGACGTGACGGTGAGGGCGCAGGTGCTGGACCTGTTCGCCGACTTGCAGGAGCGGCACGGCTTTTCCTGCCTGTTCATCAGCCACGACCTGGGCGTGGTCGAGCAGGTGGCCGATCGCGTGGTGGTCATGCGCGACGGCGCCATTGTGGAGCAGGGCGCGCGTGACGAGGTGTTCGACCGGCCGAGCGAGGACTACACCCGCAAGCTGCTGTCCGCGATCCCGGCGCTGGAGTCCACCGCGTCGGGCGGCGTGCGCCTGCGCTGGCGCCTGGACGAGCCGGCGGCGGCCCGGGCCTGACGGGGGAAACCGGGATCGATGTCCGGCGGGGAGTGTGCATAAAATACGCGCTTTGGATTTGATTCTCGGGAGTGGTCCATGCCGAAAGCGGCGGCGACGCAGCCGGGCCTGGTCGACCGTATCGCCCACGACATCCAGTCGGGCGTATATGGCGCCGGCGCCTGGCTGAAACAGATCGATCTGCAGGAGCGCTACGATTGCACGCGCCTGGAAGTGCGCCGGGCGCTGGACCAGCTCACGGCCAAGCGCCTGATCGCGCACATCCCGAACCGGGGCTATCACGTGTACGCCATGGATCCGGACGTGCACGGGCAGATCCGCGACATCCGCATCCTGCTCGAGACCGGCGCGGCGGCCGACCTGATGCCCAATGTCACCAGCGCCAAAGTGCGCGCGCTGCGCGCGCTGGCCGAGCGTTTCGCCAAGTTGTTGCAGGACGGCACGCTGCTGGAACAGTACGAGGTCAACCTGGCCTTCCACGCGGCGCTGTACGACCTGTGCAGCAACCGCGAACTGGTTGCGCTGATCCAGGAAACGCGCGCGCGCGGGCCGGCGGCGCCGGCCAAGGAATGGGTGACGCGCGCGCGCATCGAGATCTCCGCGCGCGAGCATTTCGACATGGTCGACGCGCTCGAGGCGCGCGACGTCAAGCGCTTGCAGAAGATCATCGCGGCGCACGTGGGCCAGGACATTTCCTGAGCGCGGCCGCGAATCGCGGCCTCATTCCCTGATCCGGCGGGCTATCTCCCCGGCACGCGGCGGCCATCCGGCAACGGATCGCCGCCGTGGTGCTTTTCGGCCGGCCGTCTTGCGCGCCTGGCCGCCACGCTTCAGGGATACTCCCGATGGCGTCATGATTCGATGCATCCATAATGTGCATCAAATTTTGGCGCCAAAAATGCATGAGCCGGCGCCGCAAGCCCCGGAGCCCCACATGCCTCATCCTTCCCTTTCCCGAACGCTCGCGCTCAGCCTCGCCCTGGCCTGGGCGGGCGTCGCCCAGGCGGCCGTGCTGACCATCGCGCAGCCGGCCGATATCCGCTCCATCAATCCGGGCGTGAACCGCGACAACACCACAGACGGCGTGGTGCTGCACATGGTGGAAGGCCTGGTCGGCTATCGCGAGGATGGCACCGTGGCGCCGCTGCTGGCGCAATCGGTGAGCATGTCGGACGACGGGCTGACCTACACCTTCACGCTGCGCGAGGGAGTGAAGTTCCATAACGGCGCCACGCTGAGTTCCGCCGACGTGCTGTGGAACTGGCAGCGCTACATGGATCCCAAGAGCGACTGGCGTTGCCGCAGCGATTTCGACGGGCGCAACGGCCTGAAAGTGACCGATGTGTCCGCGCCCGACGCGCGCACCGTGGTCATGAAGATCAGCCACCGATCCGCCGTGTTCCTGGATTCGCTGGCGCGCACCGATTGCGGCATGACCGCCATCGTGCACAAGGACTCGGTCGGCGCCGATGGCAATTGGGACAAGCCCATCGGCACCGGCCCTTACCAGTTCAAGGAATGGAAGCGCGGCGAATACGTGCTGCTCACGGCCTTCAAGGATTACGCGCAACCCCCCGGCGCCGGCGACAAGCCGGACGGCTACGTGGGCGCCAAGCGCGCGCTGGCCGACGAGGTCAAGTTCCTGGTGGTGCCGGACGCGTCCAGTTCCAAGGCGGGACTGGTGTCGGGCGCCATCGACGCCAGCCAGATCACCAACACCGACGTGGCCGAGCTCAAGGGCAATCCCGCCGTGGCGGTCATGACCCCGCACGACGCCACCAAGCACACGCTGCTGTTCCAGACGCAGGATCCGGTGCTCAAGAACGTCAAGCTGCGCCAGGCCATCGCCGCCGCGCTGGACATTCCGCAGGTCGTGGCGGCGGCGTCGGAAGGGCTGGGCGAGCTGAACAACTCCGCCGTCCACACCGGCTCGGCCTACTACAAGGAGGCCGAGAAGCGCGCCTACCGCCACGATCCGGCGCGGGCGCAGCAGCTGCTGAAGGAAGCGGGCTACAAGGGCGAGCCCATCGTCATCTATGCCAACAAGCGCGCCCACGTGCCGAGCTACCAGGTCGCGGTGATGGCGCAGGCCATGATGCAGGCCGTGGGCATCAACGCGCGCATCGAAGTGCTGGAGTGGGCCACGCAGCTGGACCGCTACAACACCGGCAAGTACCAGATCAGCTCCTTCACGTTCTCCTCGCGCATCGATCCCGCGCTGAGCTTCGAGCAGTTCTCCGGCGACAAGACCGCGCAGCCGCGCAAGGTCTGGGACGATCCGCAGGCGCAGAAGCTGATCGACGAGAGCTTCCTGGAATCCGATCCGGCCAGGCGCCAGGCCCTGTTCGACCAGCTGCACGCGTTGATGCTGGAGCAGACGCCGCTGCTGGTGCTCTACAACGGCGCCGATGCCTGGGCCACCGGCAAGCGCGTGCAGGGCTTCTCGGTCTGGGAGGGCAAGCCGCGCGCCTGGGGCACGTCGATTAAGCCTTGACAGTGACACGGTGGCCGGCCGGCATGCCGGCCACCGGCGTCCGGCGGGACGCGGCGCCTCTTCTCATGCACGCCGGGCGTGGCGCGGCTCCGCCGGAAAGCCATGGGCGCGCGCCGATCCGGCCAGCAGCAGCGCGGCGATCGCCAGCCCCAGCGCGGCCCAGGGCAGGGCGCCGGCGCCGGAGGCGTCCAGCAGCAGTCCGCCGACGATGCCGCCGCCCGCGATGGCCACGTTCCAGACCGTGGCCAGGATCGATTGCGCCACATCCGCCCCGGGGCCGGCCGCCTCGGCAGAGGCCGTCTGCAGCAGGGTCGGCGAACCGCCGAACGCCACGCCCCAGGCCGCCACCGCCACATAGACCGCCGGCGCATGCGTGCCCGCCAGGCCCAGCGCCAGCACGGCCAGCGCGAAACCGGCCAGGCTCAGCAGCGTCAGCGCGCGCAGCCTGCGGTCGATCAGCAGCCCGCTGATCCAGACGCCGGCCAGCGATGCCAGGCCGAACGTCAGCAATACCCGGTCCGTCTGTCCCGACAGGCCTGCCGGGCCGAGCAGGGGCGCCACATAGGTGTAGAGAATGCTGTGCGCCAGCACCCACAGCACCAGCACGGCCAGCACCGGGCGCAGGCCGGGGCTGCGCAGCACCGGGCCGACGCCCTGCCGCCTGCCGGCCGGCTGTCCCGCGAAATCGGGCACCTTCGCCAGGATCCAGGCCATGACCGCCAGCGTCAGCAGCGAGATCGCGCCGAACGCGCTGCGCCAGCCGAGCGCATCGCCCAGCAGCGTGCCCAGCGGCACGCCCAGCGACAGGGCGATGGGCGCGCCCACGCCGGCGATGGCCAGCGCGCGGCCCTTGAGCGGATCGGCCACCAGCCGGCGCGCATAGCCGGCCAGCATGCCCCAGATCAGGCCACCCGCCATGCCGGCCAGGAAGCGCGCGGCCAGGGCCGCGATGTAGTTGTCGGTCAGCGCCGTCAGCGTGTTGAACACCAGGATCGCGGCCAGCGCCGCGAGCAGCAGCGGGCGGCGACGCCAGCCCTGCGTGGCCGCCGTCAGCGGCACGGCGGCGGCCACCGAGCCGATGGCGTACAGCGTCACGAACTGGCCCGCCAGCGTTTCCGATATGCCCATGCCCGCGCTGATGCGCAGCAACATGCCGGCGGGCAGGGTTTCGGTCAGCAGGGCCAGGAAGCCCGTCATCGCCAGCGCCAGCAGCGCGCCCAGCGGCAGCTTGTCCGCGTCGGGATGCGCGGCGGTCCGCGCGGTCATCGTCGTCATGCTCTCGTCCTTTCATCGAGGTTCGGGCGCGCCGGAAGGCGGCAGGCCCATAGCTGGGACGCAGTGTGGGGGACGGCCGATAAATGAAAAACAGGCTAAAGTTTCAAACACTAATGACTCTGTAGTCATGAATGGGGGCGGGCAGGCATGGACAACATCAGCGCGCTGCACGTGTTCGTCCGTGCCGCGGATACCCGGAGCTTTACGGCGACGGGGCAGCAACTGGGCATTTCGGCATCGGCCGTCAGCAAGGCCATCGTGCGGCTGGAGGAACGGCTGGGCGTGCGCCTGTTCCACCGCTCCACCCGCACGATCAACCCGACGCCGGAAGGCGCGCTGTTCCTGGAGCGCTGCCGCCGCATCCTGCACGAAATGGAGGCCGCCGAGGATGAGTTGCTGCAGACCCGCAGCGAGCCGCGCGGCAAGCTGCGCATCAGCCTGCCGTCGGTCGGCACGCTGTTCATGCCCAAGCTGGGGGAGTTCAAGCGCAGCCATCCGGGCATCGAACTGGACATCGATTACTCGGACCGGCTGGTCGACGTGATCGAAGAGGGGTTCGATGCCGTCATCCGCACCGGCGAGCCCGGCGATTCGCGCCTGACGGCAAGGCGGCTGGGCGCTTGCCGCAAGGTGATCGTGGGCGCGCCCGCCTATTTCGAGGCGGCGGGCTGGCCGCGCGAGCCCCAGGACCTGACGCGCCATGCCTGCCTGCTGTACCGCTTTCCCAGCACCGGCAAGCTGGATGTCTGGCCGCTGGGCCGCGCGCCGGACGAGCCGGCGCTGGAACTGCCCGCCAGCATGGTGACCAACACGCTGGACCCGCAGGTCTGCTTCGCCGAGCAGGGCCTGGGCATTGCCTGCGTGCCGGAGATCGCGGTGCGCGAGCAACTGCGGCAGGGCAGGCTGGTCACCGTGCTGGACGACTACAACAAGCGCGAGATGGTCTTTCACGTGCTGTGGCCGTCCAGCCGCCAGCTGTCGCCCAAGATCCGGGCCTTCGTGGACTTCGTCGCGGCGGAGCTGTTCGCCGACTGAGCGGCGCGCTAGGAGCCGCTTCGTTCCACTTCCCAGGCGCGCGGCTTCTTCACCGCCCAGGGCCGGTAGCCCTTGATGTCGCTGCGGAAGGCGCCGATGTCCAGGCCGTTGTACAGCGGAATCGAGGGCACATCGGCCAGGAACAGGCGGTGCAGCTGATCGAAGATCGCCTGCCGCTTGCCGTGGTCGGTTTCCGCCGAGGCGGCTTCGATCAGCCTGGCGGCTTCCGGGTTGTCCCAGACCTTGCGCGGCTGCCTGGCCTTGTCGCCGGTCACCATTTCGTAGTTCAGCGCGGCGTCGAGCCGGGCCGAGTAGGGGAAGGTCATCAGCTGGTAGTTGCCGGCGTTGTAGCGGTCCAGCTGGGCGGCCCATTCCAGCACCGACAGCCTGGCGTTGAATCCGGCCGCCTGCAGCATGGCCTGCACGATGACGGCCGAGTTGTAGGACTGCGGATAGCGCTTGGTCGTCAGGATGGTCAGCTCCTGGCCCTTGTAGCCGGCTTCGCGCGCCAGCCTGGCGGCCAGCGCGGGATCGTATTGCCAGCCTTGGCGCTGCGCCGCGCCGTGATAGGACGACACCAGCGGCACGATCGAATTGTTGGGCTGGGCCAGGCCTTCGGTCACGGCGGCGGCCAGCTGCGCGTAATCGATGGCGTGCGCCAGCGCCTGCCGCAGGCGCGGATCGGCCAGCAGGGGATCGCGGGTCTGCATCAGCAGCGCCGTCATGCTCATCACGGGCGCGTAGGCGACGCGCACATTGGGATCCTGTCGCAACACCGGCACGTCGCTGTTGGACAGGTCCTCGATGATGTCGATGTCGCCGCGCTGCAGGGCGGCCTTGGCGGTGGAGTCGTCCGGCACGATCACGAAGCGCGCTTCGTCGACCAGCGGCCGCTTCGAACCGGTATAGCCGTCGGGCTTGCCGTCGCGGTTGGCGTAGCCTGCGTAGCGCGCCAGGCGGATGTACTCGCCGCGCTTCCATTCGGCCAGCATGAAGGGGCCGGTGCCGATGGGCTTGTCCCAGGCGCCGTCCGGCTTGACCGAGTCCCGGTGCACGATGCCCGTGCCGCCGCAGTCGGTGCGCGCCAGCGTGGCCAGGAACAGGCTGCTGGGGCGCTCCAGCCGGTACACCACCGTGCGCGGGTCCGGCGCCTGCACCGACAGCACCTTGACCGCGCCGCGGCCGTCGAATTCGCTGGCGCAGCGCCAGCCGGTGGCGGGCGCGGTGTCGCGCTGCCAGGACCAGAGCACATCGGCGGACGTCAGCGGCGCGCCGTTGTGGAACCGGATGCCGTCGCGCAGCGTGAAGGTGTAGGTCGTGCCGTCGGGGCTGATGTCCACCGACTGCGCCAGCAGGGGGCGGACCTCGGCGTCCTCGCCGTAGGCCACCAGGCCTTCGACGATGTGCAGCACGACGGCGTCGCTGTTGCTGTCGCGGTTGACGCCGGGCTCGGTGGAGCGGATGTCGGCGGTGAGCGAGATGCGCAGCGGCGCGGCGGCCTGGGCCGCGCCGGCCAGGGCCAGCGAGGCCGCCAGCGCGGCGCTGGACAGGATGGTCTTCATGGGCGGGTTTCCGGTGGCGGCCGCGTTCAGGCGGCGGGCAGCAGCAGGGGTTCGTCCTGCAGGCTGTAGCGTGTGAAGACGCGGTTCAGCGCGGGCAGCGGGGCCACCTCCATCAGTCCGGCGGCGGGTTCCATCACCACCATCGCCACCGTGGCCGACAGATTGTCGTGGCTGCCGGGGCGCGGCGGGCGGCACACGGAATACGGCGCGCCGAAGTCGTCGAACAGCGCGCGCTTGAGATCTTCGCGCGTCAGCTTGGGCGCTTCGTTCAGCAGCCGGCGCACGCGCCAGTCGCGGTAGGCGCTTTCGGGCGTGCTGGCGCGGCCGGTGTCGCGCAGCTTGCACAGGGCGACTTCGCTGACCCAGTGGTTGGCATGGACGATCAGGTCGTCCGCGCCGGGGTAGATCGGGAAGGCTTCGTCGGTGGTGCACTCGTAGTCCACGCCGAAACCGGCGGCCATGCCCAGCATGATGTTGTTGGAGCAGGATTTCGGCGTGGTGCTGACCGCCTTGATGGCCAGCGCGAAATGCTCCTGTTCCAGCACCTTGCGGCGGATCAGCGACAGCGGCACGCCGAGTTGCTGGAAGTCGCGGTCCGATTCCAGGTAGTTGGCGGTGATGGAGATGCCGGCGCCGTTCAGGCCGCTGCGCGCCAGGCCGCCGGCCTCGACGAAGGTGAGGATGTCCGGGCCGTTGTCGTTGCGCACGCGCAGCACGATCGCGGTGTCGGCGCATTCGGCGCGCCAGTCCCAGTTCTGGCCGTGGATCAGCCGGCCGTTGGCCGAGCGCGAGGGCAGGATCAGCGCGCCGGTGCAGCCGTCGCCCGGCTCCAGCTCGGCCGCCTTCTTCTTTTCGGCGCGGGCCTTGGCGATCACTTCGGTGCGCGCGTTGATCATGACCACGTCTTCGAACGTCACGCCGGCGCCGGCGGCGATGCCGCGCATTTCCTCCAGGTAGTGCGGCGCGAATTGCTCGATCTCGCGCGCGAAGCCCTGGATCAGTTGGCCGCGCGCCATGGCGTCGTAGCCCAGCGAGACCAGGGTCTGGCCGTACATGGCGGCGCTCTTGCGGACGCGGTCCGCCGCCTGCTGGCCATACGAACGGCCACGCGCCTCGGGCGCGCCCGATACGGATACGAAGGGGAATTGCGTGATCTGGGTCATGGGCGTGGGGCGGCGCCGGGCGCCGCGAAGCTTGGGGAAACGGATGGATTTTGGCGAAAATATAAATCTATTTTGGCGCCAAAAATAGCAAGGGTTTACCCAAACTGGCGGCGCGCCGCGCCGCCCATGGAAACTACCAGCGATAGCTCAGGTTCAACATGCCGCCGTAGCCGCGCTGGCCGCCGCCGCCGAACTGGCCGATGGCCTGGGCCGAGACCTGCACATTGCGTCCGATCTGTCCCTGCGCGCCGAGCTTGAGTTCGAGCGCGTTGCGAGACGGGGCCGTGTCCAGCGTGTTCGCGCCCATGCGCACGGACGGGGTGCCGGGCGAGTGGACCCAGTTGGCTTCCAGGAACGGCCGGATCTTCGGCTGCGGCGCGTCGGGCGCGGCCTTGGGATAGACGCGCACGCCGGCGCGTGTCGTGACGGCGTTGTGCTTGCCGCTCTGCATGCGGGTGCCCTGCAGCGTGGCGTCCTGGGCCTTGTAGTGGCTGTAGAGCAGCTGGGCCTTGGGCTCGAGCACGACATCGGCCAGCGCCGACCCGGCGGCGAAGGGCCGCAGGGCGTAACCGGTTTCCAGCGAGGCGGACCAGACGTCGGCGTCGTAGCGCACGGCGCCCAGGTCGCTGCTGATGCGGTTGTCGTAGCGGCCGTATTGCAGCCACGCGTCGGCATAGGCGCCCAGGCGGGTAGCGTCGTTGGCATAGGCGGTGGCATACAGGCCGACCGAATAGCCGGAGACCTTGCCGCGCGCGCGGGCCTGGGCGGTCTGGCCGGAGCCGGGCAGGCGCAGCGTGGCGTCCGAGCGCGTGCGGGCGTCGCCGTAGCCGGCCATCAGTCCGGCTTGCAGCACGCCGGAATTACCCAGGCGGGCGCGCACCACGTCGCCGCCGATCTGCAGCAGGGTGCTGTCGGTGTCGACCTCGACCTTGCCCTCGGCTATGCGCAGGCCGCCGTCGTGGCGGGCCAGGACGCGGGTCCAGAGTCGGCTGCCGTTATCTGCATCGGAGACGGCGACGCGGTCGCGCAGGCCATGCGAGAACAGATTCATGGCGGCGCGCTGGTTGCCGGCGTAGGCGCCGGTTTCCGGCGACACGTTCCTGAAGCCGGACGGATCGACTTCCGGCGGCGCGACCGGGTCGGTGGGCGTGACGGGGCCGGTAGGATCGGTGGGACCCGTCGGATCCGTCGGGTCTATGGGATCGAGCGGATCGGTCGGGCCAGGCGGCGTGGTGGGTTCGGTGTATTCCGAGGTCAGATACCAGTCGTCGGCCACGCCGCCGTTGCCGCCGCGCACCAGGCTGTAGTCGTAGCCATTGAGGGCGAGGGTGCCGATGCTGGCGCGGTAGCCGGTGGAGCCGGCGTCCAGGTGGAAGGCGTCGCTGGCGGTGACGCCGCCGTTGATGGTTTCCACCACGCGGATGCCCAGCGTGGTCTGGCCGCCGACGCCGTCGGCATTGATGACGCGCAATCCCGTATTGCCGGTGGCCGCGCCGCCGTCGATCACGAGCCGGTCGGTGGGCGAGTTGTCGTCGCCGAGCCGGGTATTGATCGACAGCGTGCCGCCGCCTTCGTAATTCTTGACCGTCAGGGTCTTGAACGCGCCGGATTGCGGCTGCGTGAAGGCCACGCTGCCGGCGTTCTTCAGCGTGTCCAGCGTGGAGTCGCCGCGCACGTTCCAGGCGCTGCTGCCGTCCAGCGAGAGGCTGTTGACGCGTCCGTTGCCGCGCTGCCAGACGGCGCCGGTGAGCGTGGATCCGTTCGTGAGATCCATGTCCAGCGCGCCGCTTTCGATCAGCACGTCGCCGGTCAGTCCGGAGGCGCTGGCGTCGAAGCGGATCTGGCCGGTCTCGACCGTCGTGGTGGTGCCGCCGGACGTGACATCGACGGAGCGCGCGTATAGCAGCACGCCATCGTCGGTGCTGCCGTCCCTGCGCGCCGTGATGTCGCTGCGGTCCAGCGTGATCCGGTGACTGCCGCCGCTCAGCAGCAGGCCCACCGCGTCTTGCGTGTCGATGCGCGAGCCATTGCCCAGGCTCAGCGTGTTGCTGACGCTGGCGGCTGTTCCGTAGCTCCAGATGCCGCGCGCGTCGGCGCCGGCGGTCTCGATGCGGGTGCTGTCCAGCGAGACGGCCGTGTTGTTGCTCATGGCCAGGCCGGCGGCGCTGTCGCCCAGGGTCCTGATGGCGGTGCCGCGCGTCCTGATGCCGCTGCCGCCGCCGCTGGAGAACAGGCCGTAGGCAGTCTTGCCTGACGTGTCGATGGTCGAATCGTTCAGTACGATGTTCGCGCCGCGCAGGCGGGCCAGGGCGCCCACGGCGCCGTTGCCGTGGGTCCGGATCGCGGTGTTGCTTGCCTCGATGGTGCCGCCGCTGCCGTATTCGATCGACAGGTAAAGCGCGTGGCCGTTGGTGCCCTGCGTGGTGATGGCGCTGTCTGTCAGGATGACATTGCCGGCGCGACTGTCGATGCCGATGAGTCCGGAATCCAGTGTGAGCCGGTTGGCTGTCAGCTTGTTGCCGGTTGAGGGCATCCAGATGCCGGTGCTGATTGGGCCCATGGACGTAAGGATGACGTTGTCCAGGGTGGCGGACGTATCCTTGGCGTTGATGTTGATGCCGATGGCCGCTTCGGTGCGCAGCGACGCATCACGGATGGTGGCGTTGGCATTGCCGTTCGAGCCCAGGTAGACCGCGTCGCCCTGGGACGATATCGAACCGCCGGTCATGGTCAGCGTGCCGCCGCCGACGGTGATACCCGTGCCCTGGTCCGTGCTTACGTCTGTGTTCTTGAGCGCGACGACGCTGTTGGCGTTGAAGATCTCAATGCCCTTGCCTCCGCCCTGGGTCAGGATCTTGCTGTCGGTCAGCTCGACGCGCGCGCCCTGTTCGACCTGGACTCCGGTGGAGAACCAGGAAGTGCTCTGGGTTGATATCGTCGTGCCATCCACCTTGACGAGCGTGCCCGCGCCGGACGCGTCGATGCCATGCGCCCCGGTGCCCGCAGTTTCGATGGTGCCGCCCTGCAGCGAGACCTGCGCGCCGGATGCGGCCTGGACCCCGTGCGAGTAGTTTCCCTTGGTGCTCACCGAGGTGTCGCGGGCGTCGATGGAACTGCCCGCGCCCGTGGCCGACAGTGCGTGGGCGCCCTGGCCCGCGCCCACGGTCGAGACGGTGCTGCCGGTCAGCGTGGCCGCGCCGCCCGCGCTGACCCGAAGGCCGATGGTCCGGCCGTTGGCGGCGTCGCCGGCGGTGATGACGGCCTGGTCCGCACTCAGGCGGTTGCCAGCGATGGAAACGTCGATCGCGGCGCCCGTGCCGGCATGGGTGACGGTATCGCCCGGATCCAGGACGATGGTGGTGGCGCCCGAGGGATCGTTGATGGTGATCTGCCCGTGTTCGACGGCCAGGACCAGGTTGGGCAGGGCGACGATCAGCCCCGCCACGATCGGATTGATACGAAACGGCATGTAGGGATTCCTTGCCCCATCGGGGAAGGAATGCCAGGGCAGCAGGGACGCGATTGCCTATGCCGGTATGACCGTGAATTCCTTCATGAGTGGGGAGTGCATGTTGTGGTGCGACTCATGATGGAGGGCGGGGGAGGCAAGATATATGAGACGATTCTTAAAGGACTCGCAAGATTTCGTCATATTGCTCAGCATGGGTTCTATCTGGATTCAGATAAGCAGTCCCAGGCCGATACAGAACATCGCCACGGCCACCAGCAGGTCCAGCACCCGCCAGGCCTTCGGCTGCGCGAAGAGCGGCCGCAGCAGGCGCGCGCCATAGCCCAGCGTGAAGAAGAACAGGAACGAGGCCGAGATGGCGCCCAGGGCGAAGGCGATTTTCTGCCCTTCGTATTGGCTGGAAATCGAACCCAGCAGCACCACGGTATCCAGATAGACGTGCGGATTGAGCCAGGTGAAGGCCAGGCAAGTGGCGAGCGTGGTCCACAGGCCGGCCGCCTGATTCTCGGACGGCGTCAGGCTGTCGTGATTGCTGCGCAGCGCGGCGCGCAGGCTGCGCGCCGCATACAGGAACAGGAAGGCGGCGCCGCCGTAACGCATCGCGGTTTCCAGCCACGGCAGCGCCGTGACCGCCGCGCCGAAGCCCGCGACGCCAGCGGCGATCAGGATCGCGTCGGACAGGGCGCAAGTCAGGCTCACGGCGAACACGTACTGCTGGCGCAGTCCCTGGCGCAGCACGAAGGCGTTCTGCGCGCCGATGGCCAGGATGAGGCTCAGGCCGAGCAGGAAGCCGGGAAGAAAAGCGTGGGTCATATCGCACCTGTGGGAAAGGGCGACAGACTATCGATGCGGGATGGATTAGAAAATCTAAATATCCTAATCCATGATTAGTGTGGCTTACTTTTCCGGCTGATGGCGCGGCCGCGGTTTGAGGCCCAATTGAAACGCCCCGCGCTTGCGCGGGGGCGCGCAGGCCGGGGCGAGCGAGTCAGGAGATCAAGGGAGGGCCGGGCTGAATCGTGCCCGGCGCGAGGCGTGAGGCCGCTCAGGCGTGTCCGTCGGCGGCCCGAAGCATGCCGTAGAGCTTGTCCTTCAGTTGCAGCTTTTCCTTCTTGAGCACTTCCACATCGTTGCCGGACGCCGGGACGATGCCGGCCTCCATGTTCTGGATCTGCTGGTCCAGCGCGTTGTGCCGCTGGAACAGCGCCGAGAAATGGGCGTTCTCGGATTTCAGCTGGGTAATGAGTTGACGGTATTCAGGGAACATATGACGGCCTCTCTGCTGGGTCCGGGTCAGGGAAAAGCACGAACCCAGGGAGGGCGCGCGCGAGCTTTGGAAGTGTCGGTTCCATGACAACGCAAGCCGCAACCCTTGTCAATCTTGCGGGTATCCGCCAGTTCCGGCGGGTTTGACCGTCCGCAATCCGGCCGCTGATCAGGCAGTACGCAGATATGCACGCGTCTTCTCACGTTTGCTTACATTGTCGGGCGGGCCCGGCGATACACTCGCAGCCCCGTGGAGTCGTCATCGGAATGAAATGAAACAGCGCGCGCCCATCTATCGCCAGATCTGGGAATTGTTCAGGCAGGACGGGCACATCCGTCCCGGCACCGGCATGATCAGCGGCGTGATCGCGCTGTTCCTGGCGATATTGGCGGTGCTGGGCGTGCTGGCGTTCCATTTTCCGGCGTATCTCACCACGCCCGAGCTGCGGGCCTTCTATTCCGTGGACGCGATGCGCGCGCTGCTGTTCGGCGCGCTGCTGGTCTCGGGCACCATCGCGCTGGCCAACATCGTCTTCGGCCGCCAGCGCTGGCTCAACATCGCCGCCTTCGCCCTGGTCTGCGGCGCGGTGGCCGCCGGCGGCAGCCAGGTCGTGGTGACCACCTCCAACACCGGCCACCATCCCTACCTGGGCCTGGACTGGTTCATCCTGGACCTGCTGGCCTCCAGCACCGTCTTCATCATCTTCGAGAAGCTGTTCCCGCTGTATGACGGCCAGCCCGTGTTCCGCACGGAATGGCAGGTGGACATGAAGCACTTCCTGTTCAACCACCTGTCGGTGGGTGCGGTGCTGCTGTGCATCAACTTCTTCGTGCACCGGCTGTTTTCCTGGGCCGCGTACGAGCCCCTGCAGCAGGCCATCGTCGGCCTGCCCTACGCGCTGGAGCTGTTCCTGGCGGTGCTGGTGGCGGACCTGGTGCAGTACGCGGCGCACCGGGCCTATCACGAGGTGCCCTTCCTGTGGCGCATCCACGCGGTGCATCACAGCACCCGCACGCTGGACTGGCTGGCCGGATCGCGGCTGCACATCGTCGAGCTGCTGATCACGCGCGTGGCCGTGCTGGGCGTGCTGTTCGCGCTGGGCTTTTCCAAGCCGGTGCTGGATGCCTACATCATCATCGTCGGTTTCCAGGCGGTGCTGATCCACTCCAATGTCAAGCTGCCCTGGGGCTGGCTGCGCTACATCATCGTGACGCCGGACTTCCACCACTGGCATCACTCGTCGGACACCGAGGCCATCGACCGCAACTACGCGGCGCACCTGTCCTTCATCGACTACCTGTTCGGCACCGCCGTGCGCGGCGTGAGCAGGCGCCTGCCGGAAAACTACGGCATCCTGGACAACGACATGCCGGGCACGTTCCTGGCGCAGCAGGCCTATCCCTTCCGCAAGAAATAGGCCCGGCCGCGCCGCCGGGATGCGGACTCAGCGCTGTGAATCCAGCGCCTCGCCGTTGCGCGCCACGTCCTGCGCCTTGGCGTGGCTTTCGATCAGCAGCTGGTAGGCGGGGAATATCCGGGTGTAGACCTGAGCCCACTGGGCCGCGTCCTCGCGGTTCCAGGTGCGTTGCAGTTCCGAGGCCACGGCGGCCGTGTCCATCGGCACCACGCCGGCCTGGACGATACGCGCCAGCGTGATCTCCTGCGCCATCTTGCTGTAGGTGCCCGAGGCGTCCACCACGGCGAACACGCGGTAGCCGTCGGCGACCGCGCTGATCGACGGAAAGGCCATGCAGACGCTGGTGATGGTGCCGGCGATGATCAGGGTCTTGCGGCCCGTGGCCTTGACCGCCGCGACGAATTCCGGATTGTCCCAGGCATTGATCTCGCCCCGGCGCGCGACGTATTGCGCATGGGGCGCGTTGTCGTGGATCTCGGGGATCAGCGGGCCGTTCGGGCCTTGCGGCACCGAGGCCGTGGTGATGACGGGCATCTTGCTCAGCGTGGCCATGCTGGCCAGGGCGGCGGCGCGGGCGCGCAGCTCGGGCATGGGCATGTCGGCCACGGTCTGGAACAGGCCGCTCTGGTGGTCGATGAGCAGCATGGCGGCGTCGTCGGGATCGATCACGGGGCGCTGGCCGTTGAAGTTGGCGGGGGTGGTCATGGCGGACTCCGAAAAGAAGAATGAGGCTTCATCCTAGAATCCGGCCCGCCGCCGCGGTAGCCGTCGAAAACCGGCCGCAGCGTCCTATCCGCAGGACGCTGTCCGGCCCCGAGGCCCGGATCTGTTCCGATCCGGCAGTCCGCGACAGGCGGGCAAGCCCACTGCCGGACTAGGGGCGTTCGCCCAGCTCCCGGCATTCCTCGCGTTCGCGCCGGGCCAGCTTCTGGTATTCGGCGCCCATGAAATCCAGCAGCTCGCGCACGCCGGGCAAGAGTCCCCGGCGCGATGGAAACACGGCATGCACGCTGCCAGGCTCGGGCGCCCAGGGCCGGCCCACGTCGACCAGCCGGCCGTCCGCCAGTTCCTCACGGATCATCAGGAGGGGCAGCGCCGCCACGCCCACGCCCTGCACGGCGGCCTGCTTCAGCGCCATCATGTCGTCGGTCACCAGGCGCGGGGAGAAGGGCACGCTCAGGCGGGCGCCGTCCGGCCCGTCCAGCTTCCAGTGGCTTTCGCGTCCGTCGATGCCCAGCGCCAGCGTCGGCAGCTGGCCGAGCGCGCCTGGATCCGCGGGCAGCGCCACGGCGCGCGCCAGCGCGGGCGCGGCGACCAGGCGCTGGCCGCTCATGCCCAGCGGCTTCATGACCAGATCGCTGCTTTCGATGGGGCCGAAGCGCACCCGCACGGCCAGGTCGTAGCCCTCGCGCAGCACGTCCACCGGACGGCTGAAGCTCTTCAGGTAGACCTGCACCTTCGGGCACTTGACCATGAAGCGCGCGATCAGCTCGCCCAGGAAATAGTGGATCAGCGCCGGCGGCGCGCTCAGGCGGATGGTGCCTTGCGGCTCGGCGTGGGTGCGGTCGATGACTTCCTGCGCGGCCTCGGCGCCGGCCAGCATGGACAGGCACTGCTCGTAGTATTCCTGGCCCAGCTCCGTGACCGCGAAGCTGCGGGTCGAGCGCTGGATCAGGCGCACGCCCAGCCGTTCCTCCAGCAGCGCGATGCGCCGGCTCAGCCGCGACTTGGGTATGCCCAGCGCCCGGCCGGCGGGCGCGAAGCCGCCGTTCCGGACGACCTGCACGAAGTAATAGAGGTCGTTCAAGTCGTGCATGATGTGCCTGCCGTTCTGGAAATGGGACGATGCCAGGGCAAGCATATACCGGCCGCGCGGCGGGGCCGCGTTCAGGCCGGCGCCTGCGCCGCCTCGTCCCGCCAGCGCTGCTTGTCGCGCAGCGGCGGCGCGCCGAACAGGCGGCTGTACTCGCGGCTGAACTGCGACGAGCTTTCATAGCCCACCGCGTGCGCGGCCAGCGCCACGCCGGCGTCGTCGGCCAGCATGATGCGGCGCGCCTCCTGCAGGCGCAGGTGCTTCTGGTACTGCAGCGGGCTCATGGCCGTGGCCTGCTTGAAATGATGGTGCAGCGAGGACACGCTCATGTGCACGTCGCGGGCGATGTCCTCCACGCGCAGGGGCTGGGCGTAGTTGTCGCGCAGGATGCGGATGGCCTTGGCCACGCGGTTGAGCTGGCTGTCCTGCAGCACCGTCTGGCGCAGCGCCGCGCCCTGGCCGTCCATCATCAGGCGGTAGAGCAGTTCGCGCTTGATCATCGGCGCCAGGAAGGGAATGTCGCGCGGCGTGTTCAACAGGCGCAGCAGCCGCAGCAGGGCGTCCAGCAACGTGTCGTCCAGCGGATTCACGCTCAGCGCGCGCGAGGTGTCGGACGGCGGCGCGGGCGGCAGGTTCTCGTCGCTGATGAGCGCGGTGATGGCCTCGGGATGCAGGTCCAGCCGCAGCCCCAGGTAGGGCCGGCTCGGGCTGGCCACCGACACCTTGGCGACCACGGGCAGGTCCACCGACGAGATCAGGTAATGGAACGGGTCGTACTCGTAGGCTTCGTCGCCGACCAGCAGCAGCTTGGTGCCCTGGGCGATGACAGCCAGCGCGGCGGCCTGGAAGCCGGGCTTGGGGCCGACAGGCTGGGACAGGCGGTGCAGGTGCAGGCCGTCGATGGGCGTTTCCATCGAGCCTTCCAGCGTGCCCGTCATGCGCTCCAGCAGGCGCAGCACTTCGGCGCGGGCGGAGGCGGTGGCGAGGGTGGAGGATTGGGCAGGGATCATGTCGACGGGGAAAGGCGGATCGCGGCGGGGGCGCGCCAGCGACAAGAACGCTGGCGGCAGGATCGGGTGCGGTCAGTGTATGCCTGGCCGGGGGACTCTTTCCAATGTGGGAGATTGAATCCGGAGAAATAG
>NZ_JAGTJY010000073.1:0-663 GCF_018195695.1 Achromobacter sp. Marseille-Q0513
CAGGCGCAGCGCCTTGGTCCAGGATTCGCAGTCGGCCTCGGCGCCGTAGGCGATCAGCGCGCGCCGCCCTGCCCGCCGACCGTCTGGCCAGCGGCCGTCGCATCCAGGGCGGCGACGTGGCCGCCTATTTCCATACGGGCGGCACCACCGGCGCGCCCAAGCTGGCCATCCACACGCACGCCAACCAGGTCTTCACCGCCTGGGCCGCGGTGCAATTGCAGAACGCCGGCCCCGGCGACGTGGTCATCAACGGCTATCCGCTGTTCCACGTGGCCGGCGCCCTGCCCGCCTCGCTGGCCGCGCTGTCGGCCGGCGTCGCCACCGTCATCCCCACGACCCAGCTGCTGCGCAACCGCGAGGTGCTGCGCAACTACTGGCGCCTGGTCGAACGCCATCGCGCCACCTCGCTGCAAGGCGTGCCGACCATCCTGGCGGCGCTGGCCGACGTGCCACTCGACGGCGCGGACATCTCCTCGCTGCGCTACTGCCGCACCGGCGCCGCGCCGCTGCCGGCCGAACTGGCCGCGCGCTTCGAGCGGCAATTCGGCCTGCACGTCAACGAGAGCCTGGGCATGACCGAAATGGCAGGCATCTCGTCCATCAGCCCGCCCGGCTCGGCCTTTCCGGTCAACTGCGTGGGCTTTCCGCTGCCCTACGTACAAG
>NZ_JAGTJY010000073.1:673-26590 GCF_018195695.1 Achromobacter sp. Marseille-Q0513
GTTCAAGGCGCCCAACGTGATCCCGGGATTCGTCGATCCGGCTGACACGGCACAAGCCTTCACCGAGGACGGCTGGCTCATCAGCGGCGACATCGGCCGGCTGGACGAACAGGGTCGGCTGCATCTGCAAGGCCGCGCCAAGGACCTGATCATCCGGGGCGGCCACAACATCGATCCCAAGACCATCGAGGACGGCCTGGCCTCGCATCCGGCCGTGCGCCTGTGCGCCGCGGTAGGCGCGCCGGACGCGTATGCCGGTGAGCTGCCGGTCGCCTTCGTCACGCTGGTCGAGGACGCCCGGATCACCGAGGCCGAACTGCTGGCCCATGCCGCCGCCACGGTCGACGAAGGCCCGGCGCGGCCGCGCCGCGTCATCGTGCTGGAACAGATGCCCATGACCAACGTGGGCAAGATCTACAAGCCCGACCTGCGCCGCCTGGCCGTCGCCGTGTCGGTCCAGGCGCTGGTGGCGCAGGCGCTGCGCGAGAACGGCCTGCCCGAGGACAGCCCCTGCCTGCGCGTGCTGGCCGACGCGCAGCCGCAGGTCGCGGTGCAGGCCCTGCCGGACGCGCCCCCAGCCTTGCGGGCACGGCTGCGCGAGACGCTGGCGCGCCTGCCCGGGTCCGTGCCGCTGCTTGAATGAACACGGAAAAAGACTAGCGCGCGCAGACGCGCAACCCGCCAGGACGCGGCCCCAGGGCCGCGCCCGCACATCCCCCAAGGAGACCCCGCCATGTCCATGCAGCCCCTGCGCCGCGCCCTGCTCGGCGCCGCCCTGTACGCGCTCGCCGCCGCCCTGCCGGCCGCCGCGCAAAGCGCCTTTCCCGCAAAGCCAATCACGCTGATCGTGCCCTTTCCGGCCGGCGGCTCCACCGACCGCCATCTGCGCATCGTGGCGCAGGACGCGTCCAAGTACCTGGGCCAGCCCGTCATCGTGGAAAACCGGCCGGGCGCCGGCGGCACGCTGGGGCCGGCCAACATGGCCAAGACCGCCAAGCCGGACGGCTACACCATTTCGCTGTACACCCTGGCCATGCTGCGCATGCCCTACATGCACAAGACCAACTGGGATCCGATCAACGATTTCACCTTCATCATCGGCCTGTCGGGCTATACCTTCGGCTTCACCGTGCGCGCCGATTCGCCGTACAAGACCTTCAACGACTACATCGAGGCCGCTCGCAGGGCGCCCGGCAGCATCGACTACGGCTCGACGGGCGCCGGCTCGTCGCCGCACCTGCTGATGGAGGAAGTGGCGCGCAACGCCGGCGTCCAGCTCAACCACGTGCCGTTCAAGGGCAATGCCGACATGCAGCAGGCGCTCTTGGGCGGACACGTGATGGCGCAGAGCGACGCCACCGGCTGGGACCAGTTCGTCGACGCCGGCAAGATGCGCCTGCTGGTCACTTTCGGCGAGCAGCGCACCACGCGCTGGCCCGACGTGCCCACGGCCCAGGAGCTGGGCTACAAGGTCGTGTCGACCTCGCCCTATGGGCTGGCCGGTCCGAAGGGCATGGACCCGGCCGTGGTGCGAACCCTGCACGATGCCTTCAAGCGCGCGCTGTACGACCCGGCCAGCCTGGACGTGATGCAGCAGCTGAACCAGCAGCCCGCCTATCGCGACAGCCAGGACTACCGCGAATGGGCGCGCGCGACCTACGCCAGGGAGAAAGGCCTGATCGAGGCGCTGGGCCTGATGGCCAAGGACTGAAGCGCCCGCGCCCTGCCCTGATTAGTTCCGGATTCCCGGCTTAAGCAAATGAGAATTCCTTGTTTGTTCGGCCCGTCCGCGCCGTACCACAATGCACGCCTTTTCCGCCGCCGCGCCGCCTGGCGCGGCGCGGCAACCGCAGTGATGGAGCAGCAACGTGGCAGGCATGAAAGGAATGATTCGGGCGGGCATGGCGGCATTGGCCGCCGTCGCCCTGTTGGGCGGCGGCGCGGCGCGCGCCGAGAAACCGCTGACGCTGGGCGTGTCGGTGGGCCTGGGCAATGTGGCGATGGAAATCGCGGTGCGCGAGGCGCGGGCCCAGGGGCTGGACGTCAAGCTGGTGGAGTTCTCCGATTACATCAGCCAGAACGAGGGCGTGAACGACGGCTCGCTGGACGCGAACTACTACCAGCACCTGCCCTACCTGGAAA
The DNA here is from genome assembly GCF_018195695.1 of Achromobacter sp. Marseille-Q0513. Classification (NCBI taxonomy): domain Bacteria; kingdom Pseudomonadati; phylum Pseudomonadota; class Betaproteobacteria; order Burkholderiales; family Alcaligenaceae; genus Achromobacter; species Achromobacter sp. Marseille-Q0513. The sequence goes on from NZ_JAGTJY010000073.1 coordinate 2,816, forward strand.
GCATGATCGCCGCCAAGGGCTACAAGCTGGTGCCCATCGCTCTGGGCTACACGTCGCGGATGGCAATCTATTCCAAGAAGCACCGCGCGCTGGCCGAGCTGCCCGACGGCGCCGCCGTCGCCTACCCCAATGATCCCGTCAACACCGGCCACGCCCTGCTGATCCTGCAGGAAGCCGGCCTCATCACGCTCAAGCCGGACGTGGGCACCAAGGCCACGCTGCGCGACGTCACGGCCAATCCGCGCAAGCTGCGCTTTCGCGAACTGGAAGGCAGCATCGTTGCGCGCGCGCTGGACGATGTGGACGCGGCCGTCATCTACCCGGGCTTCGTCGCGGTGGCCGGCGTCAAGCCGGAATCAGCGCTCTACGCCGAAAAGGACAGCTCGCTGTACGCCATCCGCTGGGTCACGCGGCCGGACAACGCCCAGGACCCGCGCCTGCTGAAGTTCATCGCCATCTATCAGGGCTCGGAGGAAGTGCGCGCCACGCTGCGCCGCCTGTACCACGACCTGATCGCCTTCCCCTGGCTGGAACAGGCGGGCTGAGACATGGGCAAGCAGATCAGGCTCAATGCCTTCGACATGAACACCGTGGGGCACATCGCCCACGGCTACTGGGCGCATCCGCGCGACCAGTCGCGCAACTACCGCGACCTGGACTACTGGGTCGAGCTGGCCGGCATCCTGGAGCGCGGCAAGTTCGACGGCCTGTTCCTGGCCGACACGCTGGGCATGGTGGACGGGCTGGAAAGCGATCCCGGCATCACATTGCGCGAGGCGGTGCAGGCGCCGATGAACGATCCGCTGCTGCTGGTGTCGGCGATGGCGCACGTCACCCGCCACCTGGGCTTCGGCGTCACCGCCAATCTGAGCCACGCCTATCCCTATGTGTTCGCGCGCAGCATGTCCACGCTGGACCATCTGACGCGCGGACGCATCGGCTGGAACATCGTCACCGGCCACCAGGCCAGCGCCGCGCGCGCCCTGGGCCAGGAACTGGCCGCGCACGACGACCGCTACGCCATCGCCGACGACTTCATGGAGGCCGTCTACAAGCTGTGGGAAGGCAGTTGGGACGACGACGCGGTGCGCGTGGACCGCGAACGGCGCATCTTCGCCGACCCCGCCGGGATCCGCGTGCAGCGGCACGCGGGTCCGTACTCCCGCTATGAGGGCGCGCACCTGTCCGAGCCCTCGCCGCAGCGCACGCCGGTGCTGTACCAGGCCGGCGCCTCCAGCCGGGGCCAGCGCTTCGCCGCCGCGCATGCCGAATGCGTGTTCCTGACCGGCGCGCAGCCGGCGGTGCGCGACATCGTCGCCGCGCTGCGCAAGCAGGCCCAGGACGCCGGCCGCCGGCGCGAGGACATCCAGGTCTACGCCATGGCCAGCGTCATCGTCGGCGAAACCGACGCCCAGGCCTGGGAAAAGCACGCCGAATACGCGCGCTACGCCAATCCCATGGCGGCGCTGGCGCACTACGGCAGCCAGGTCCATATCGATTTCTCGCGCTACGGCCTGGACGAGCCGATCCAGGCGCAGGCCACGCAGGGCATCCAGACCCTGCTGGACTCGATCACCACGCGCAGCGCGCAGACCTGGACCGTGCGCAAGCTGCTGGCGCAGATGCAGAACGGCTACCGGCTTCCGCCCATCGTGGGCAGCCCGCAGACCGTGGCCGACGCGCTGGCGGGCTGGATGCGCGAGACCGACATCGACGGCTTCAACCTCACCCGCCTGGTCGCGCATGAAAGCCTGCGCGACTTCGTCGACCTGGTGGTGCCCGAGCTGCAATCGCGCGGCATCTACAAGGAAGACTACGCGCCCGGCACGCTGCGCGAGAAGCTGTTCGGCGCGGGCGCCGCGCGGCTGCCGGCCTCGCATCCGGCCGCCCGCCACCGGCCCGGCGGCGGCGCCTGAACCCGGGCGCGCGGGGCATGCGGATGCGGGCCAGGAGCGCGGAGTTTGATAGACTGGCGGCCCCAAGCCCGCCCCCGCCGGCCCGCGTGCCGCCGCCCATGACCCAGGACGCAAGCCCAGCCCCCAGCCCGGACCCCAGCGCCGACGATATCGCCAAGGACGTGTCCGCCGCCATCGTCGCGCACCGTCTGCCGCCTGGCACCCGCCTGCGCGAGGAAGCGCTGGGCCGGGCCTACCAGGTCAGCCGCACCAAGATCCGCGCCGCGCTGCTGATGCTGTCCAAGGACAAGCTGATCGATATCGTGCCGGACAAGGGCGCCTTCGTCAGCAAGCCCAGCGCCGACGAGGCGCGCGAGGTGTTCGCCGTGCGCCGCATCCTGGAAACCGCGCTGGCGCGCGAGTTCACGGCCCGCGCCCGCCCGGCCGACTTCCGCCGCATCGAGGCCCACCTGGCCCAGGAGCGCCAGGCGCTGGAAGGCGGCGACGCGCAGGCGCGCAACCGCCTGCTGGGCGACTTCCACCTGCTGCTGGCCGAGATCGTCGGCAACAAGGTGCTCACCGATATGCTGCGCGAGCTGCTGGCGCGCAGCGCCGTGATCACCGCGCTGTACCAGAGCACGCACGACGCCGGCTGTTCCTCGCGCGAGCACCATGCCTTCATCAAGGCTGCGCGCAAGGGCGACGCCGACGCCGCCAGCGCCTTGATGGACGAACACCTGAGGCATGTGCTGGACGCCCTGGACTTCAAGGCCGGCGCGCAAGGCAACGCCGACCTGGTCACCGCGCTGTTGCGCTGACGCGCCGTCCCCTCGTCCGCTTGATCCAGCGCAAGGCGCGGCGCCGGCAAGCCGATACAGTGTTACATGCAGCCGGCGTCCGCCGGATGCCGCGTCAGGCGCCCCGCGCGGGCGGCCAGCGCCGCGCGCCCGCAACAACCACACGCATGCCGGGAGACGCCATATGTACAAACACATCCTGATCCCCACAGACGGTTCGGCCCTGTCCAATGAGGCGCTGGTCCGCAGCCTGCAACTGGCCAAGACCTTCGGCGCCGCCGTCACGATCCTGACGGTCGAAGAACCCTTCCATGTGTTCTCGATGGGCTCGGCCCAGCTGGCCGCCAGCCTGAACGACTACCAGGACCAGGTCCGCTCCCAGGCCGAACGGTTGCTGAACGAGGCCGCCGCCCAGGCGCGCGAGCTGGGCCTGTCCTGCGAGACCTTGCGGGTTTCGCACGAAGACCCGTACCAGGCCATCATCGACGCCTCCGCCAAGCGCGGCTGCGACCTGATCGCCATGGCCTCGCACGGCCGTCGCGGCATGGCCGCCGTGGTGCTGGGCAGCCAGACCCAGAAGGTGCTGACGCACTCGACCACGCCGGTGCTGGTGTATCGCAAGCAGTCCTAGGGACCGATCGCCACATCCGAGACCGGCACCGCGCAACAGGTCAGCACCTCGCGCGGGCCCAGCGGAAACGGCGGGTCCAGCAGATGGGCCACCTGCCCGGCGCGCAGGGTCTGGCGGCAGGCGCCGCACACGCCGGCGCGGCAGTTCGCCGGCGGGTTCAGGCCCTGCGCCTCGGCTAGCTCCAGCAACGTGCCATCCTGCCGGCGCCACGTGGCCCGCACGTCCGTGCCGTCGAAACAGACCGACAAGGGTCCTTCCACCGGCGCGGGCCGGCGCGCCTGCTGCGTCGCCGAAGGCGAGGCGAACACCTCACCATGGACGGCGTCCGGCGATACGCCCGCGTCCTGTGCCCAACGGCGCACATCGGCCATGAAGCCGGTCGGCCCGCAGACATAGACCTGCGCATCGGCGGACAAGCCCGCGAATGCGTCGGCGCCCGGCCTGCCTGCCTCGGCCCGCAACGCGGGCCGAGCGCCATCCCCCCGACTCAGGAACAGTCGCGCGCGCGCGTCGGGCAGCGCGTCGACCAGTTCGCGAACCTCGTTCCACAGCGCCAGCGATTGCGCGTCGCGCGCCACGTGCAGGACTCGGACCGGCCGGCCCCGATCCTCCCTCGCCGCCAGCGCCCGCAGCATGGCCACGGCCGGCGTGATGCCGATGCCGGCGGTCGCCAGCACCAACGGACGCATGTCGGGCGGTCCCAGATGGAAGCCGCCGTGGGGTCCGGAAATCAGCAGCTGCGCGCCTTCCCGCAGTCCGGCATGGAGCTGGCGCGACACGGCGTCGCGCTCCCTCTCGTTCTTGATGCTCAGGCGCAGCAGCCCGTCCTCGACCGCCGAGATGGTGTAGGAACGCCAGTACGGCCGCGCGTCCGGCGCCGGCAGGCCGACGCGCAGATGCTGGCCCGCCAAGGGCGCCGGGCGCAGGCGCGCCAGCGGGTCGCGCAGCCAGAAGCTGTCCACCTCGGCGCTTTCGCGCACGCGCCCGACCACCTGCGCATAGCGCGGCCACTGCGCCGGCGGCGGCGCCAGCGGATGCGCGGCATCGGGCGGCGGCGCGGCCAGCGCCGGGCCAGTCGCCTCCGCCAGCGTGATGGCGTCGCCGGCATGCACCCGGCCCGCGCGCAATACGCGCGCATAGACGCCGCAATAGATATGACCCTCGCCGCCCGCCAGCAGCGCGGGCAGGTTCAGGTCGGCGCGCGCGGTGGCCGGATCGATCGAGGTCGCCTTGCAGCGCTCGATGGGCCGCAGGATCTCAAGCTCGACCTCGGCGCCGATGCGCACGCGCCGTCCGACCCAGGCGAATTCGCGCCAGGCCGGCAGGCCATCCAGGTACAGGTTGCCGCGAAAGCGCAGCGGGTCCAGCTCCGTGCCGGCCTTGCGCGACAGCGCGCGCACGGTCTCCTGGTTGATGAGTGACAGCGGCGCGTCGTCGAAGTCCCACCAGCCCAGGCCGCCCTGGCGACGCGCGAAGCGCGGGACGTCGAGTGCGCCGCGCGGGAACCAGGAGGCAATGGTCCGGTTGGCGGCGTCCCAGGTCGCGGGCGCGGCCATGTCGATGACGGCGTGCTCGCCTCCCGGCGACGCCAACGTCAGGCGCGCGCCGTCGCCCTGCTCTTCCAGGCTCAGGCGATAGGCCGGCAATCCTTCGTTGCGGGTCATGCGCACGAAGCCCTGGCATGGCGCCCAGCCCTCGCCCGGGATCACGGCATGGCCGTTGGCGATGCCCAGGCAACGGTCCAGCGCGATGCCCCGGCCGGGCTGCAAGGCCGCCTCGGCCAGCGACTGGCCGCTGAAACCCTTGACCGGATAGCGGTACAGCGCGGCCAGCACGGGCGCGGCGGCTTGCGGCGGCAACGGGCCGCCGTCCATCGGATCATGGCTCATCATTCAGCGCGCCTGCTCCATCGCCGTCAGCGCCTGCGCCAGATCGGCCTTCAGGTCCGCGCACTCTTCCAATCCCACGTTCAGGCGCACCAGCCGGCCCGCGTAGTCGCGACCGGGCCGTTCCAGCGCGGGATAGACCAGCGCCAGGCTGGTCACCCCGCCCCAGCTCATGCCGATCTTGAACAGCCGCAGCGCGTCCACGAAGGCCTCGATCTGGCGCGCGCTGTGGCGATCGTCGAACAACACCGAGAACACGCTGGCCGAGCCGCTGAAATCGCGCTTCCAGGTCTCGTGCCCGGGGCAGGATGGCAGCGCCGGATGCAGCACCGTGGCGATGCCGGGCTGGCCAGCGAGCCAGCGGGCGATCTCCAGCGCCGAGGCCTCCAGCCGCTCCAGCCTCAGGCCCAGCGTCTGCAGGCCGCGCAACGCCAGGCTGCAATCGTCCGGCGAGACCGCCAGCCCCAGTTGCTTGAAGGTGTCGCCGACGCGATCCTTGTACGCCGCCTCGCGCACCGACACCGAGCCCAGCAGCAGGTCGCTATGGCCGCCCACGTACTTGGTCAGGGCCTGGATGCTGATGTCCACGCCATGCGCGAAGGCGTCGAACAGCACGCCGGCGGCATAGGTGTTGTCCAGCGCCACCGGTACGCCGCGCGCGTGCGCCGCCTCGCAGATGGCCGGCACGTCCTGCACTTCCATCGTCACCGAGCCGGGGCTTTCGGTCCAGACCAGCGCGGTGTTCGGACGAATGAGCGCGGCGATGCCGGCGCCGATGAGCGGATCGTAGGCCTCGACCTCGATGCCCAGGCGCTTGAGCATGCCGGCGGCCATTTCCTTGTTGGGACCGTAGGCGCTGTGCGGCACCAGCGCGTGCGAGCCCGCGCCGCACAAGGCCAGGTAGACCAGCGCGATGGCGGCCTGCCCGCCGGGCACCACGAAGGTGTGCAGCGCGCCTTCAAGTTGACCCACGCGCGCGCCCAGCTCCAGCGCGGTGGGCGTGCCGTACAGGCCATAGGTGTAGCCCTTGTCGCGATGGCGCCAGTCGTCGGCCACGTCGGCCTGCCGCTCGAACAGCACGGTGGAACCGCGATGGGTGGGCACGGCCAGCGAGGCGAAACCGCCACGGGCCAGGGTCTGGGGTTGGACGAGCCGGGTGCGCCAATGCATGGGAAAGTCTCGCAGCGTAGAGTTCGGAGCGTGATAATTTAATTCGCGCGGCCCGACGATTTCCCTCTAAATTCACCCTCCAGGCGATGGATTCCGTCAATCCTCCAGGGATTGCGCTGAATCGACGCGACGCCGCGCCACGCCTGGGTCGCCCGCGCGCAGCAGCTGTTCCATGCGTCCCAGGATCCAGCCGGCGGCAGCGCCGGGCTCGGCGCCCTGCAGCCATAGCGCCCGCACCGACAGCGGCGGCAAGGTAAGGCCGGCGCAGGGCACGCTCGCGAGCTGGTCGCGGTAGACCTCGTACTCGGCGATGTTCAGCGGCAGGATGGCCCAGCCCAGGCCATCCACGGCCATGCTCGCGATGCTGTAGAAGCTGTCGGCGCGCCAGGCCATCGGGCTCAGCACCCGCTCGTCCACGCCCTCCATCTTCATCACCAGCTGCCGATGCCGGGCCAGGTCGGCGCGCGTGGCCTGCGCCAGCCCGGCCAGCGGATGCGCGTGCGACACGAACACGCCCTGGGCCACGCGGCCCAGATACCGCTCGGCGAAAGCGGGGCCCGGATCGCCCCGGTCGAGATGGCAGCCCAGGCTGGCGCGGCCGGCCGCCACGTAGTCGGCGACCTCGGTCGCCGTGCCGTTGAGCTGGGTCAGTTCCAGCGCCGGGAAGCGTTCGGCGATTTCCTTGGCCAGATCGGCCAGCACCAGCGAAGGCAGCGCCTCGTCCAGCGCCACCGACAGGCGCGCCTCCTGGCCCGAGGCGAAGGACAGCGCGCGTTGCTGCAAACCATCGGCCTGCCGCAGCAACTCCAACGCTTCCTGCAGCAGCACTTCGCCGGCCGGCGTCAGCGTGGCATTGCGGCGCGAACGATCGAACAGCTCCACGCCCAGGTCGGCCTCCAGCAGGCCCACCGCCGTGCTGACGGCGGATTGCGCCTTGCCCAGCTGGCGCGCGGCCGCCGAGAACGAACCTTGGGCCGCCGCGGCGGCGAAATGCCTGAGCTGTTCCAACGTCCAGTTCATGATTCGTCTCATCCATCCACTTAACAGATGGATTCTAACTTTTTTCAATTGAATGGAAGATCGATAATCCGAACCCGGAACCCGGCCCTCGCGGCCTTCCCGGTGGCGTCCGCCGCTGGCGATCCCAGGTTCCGCCAAGTAGATACAAGGAGCAGGACCATGCAGCGCACCCCGACCAACGCCGCCGTGGCCGCACCCGGCCGCTGGCTGGTGCTGGCCATCGTCTCCAGCGCATTGCTGCTGATCGTGATCGACATGACGGTGCTGTACACGGCATTGCCGCGGCTCACCCATGACCTGGGCGTGTCGGCCTCGGCCAAGCTGTGGATCGTCAACATCTATGCCCTGGTCGTGTCCGGCCTGTTGCCGGGCATGGGCACGCTGGGCGACCGGCTCGGCCACAAGCGCCTGTTCATGGCCGGCCTGGCGGTCTTCGGCCTGGCCTCGCTGGCCGCCGCCTACTCGCCCTCCGCCGGCTGGCTGATCGCGGCGCGCACGCTGTTGGCGGTGGGCGCGGCGATGATGATGCCCGCCACGCTGTCCATCCTGCGACTCACCTTCACCGACGAGCGCGAGCGCGCCATCGCCATCGGCGTCTGGGCCTCGGTGGCGTCCGGCGGCGCGGCGTTCGGCCCCGTCCTGGGCGGCGTGCTGCTGGAGCATTTCTGGTGGGGCTCGGTGTTCCTCATCAACCTGCCCATCGTGCTGCTGGCGCTGCCGCTGGCCTGGCGGCTGGTGCCTGCCAGCCGGCCCGACCGCAGCCGGCCCTGGGACCTGGTGGGATCGCTGCAGATCATGGCCGGCCTGATCCTGTGCGCCTATGCGCTCAAGCAGCTGGGCATGGCCTCGCCGTCCTGGCTGCATGCCGGCCTGGCCTGCGCGGCGGGCGTGGCGATGCTGGCGGTGTTCGTCCGCCGCCAGCGCGCGCGGCCCTATCCGTTGATCGACTTCACGCTGTTCCGCAACCCCGTCTTCAGCTCGGCCGTGGCCACGGCGCTGTTCGCCGCCGCCGCGCTGCTGGGCATGGAACTGGTCTTCAGCCAGCGCCTGCAGCTGGTACAGGGCATGTCGCCGATGCAGGCCGCGCTGTACATCCTGCCGCTGTCGCTGGCCGCCTTCGTGGCCGGCCCGCTGGCCGGCTGGATGCTGCCGCGCGTGGGCAGCCGCCGGATGCTGATTTCGTCGCTGCTGGTCTCGGGCGCCGGCATGGGCGGCTACCTGCTCAGCTACGACGCCACGCTGATCCCGCAGATGGCCAGCCTGTGCGTGCTCGGCGTCGGCATCGGCGCCGCCATGACCGCCGCGTCCGGCACCATCATGCAGAGCGCGCCCGTCGAGCGCGCCGGCATGGCCGCCTCGGTCGAGGAAGTGTCATACGAGCTGGGCGGCGCGCTGGGCGTGACGTTGATGGGCTCCATCCTGTCCGGCGTGTACGCACAGTCGCTGGCCATGCCGGCCGGCGTCGCCGCCTCGCCGGCGCGCGACAGTCTGGACGAGGCGCTGTTCGTGGCCGAGGGCCTGCCGGCCGAACTGGGCGGCGCCCTGGCGCAGCTGGCGCGCACCGCGTTCGACGCGGGCTATGCCGTCGTGCTGGCCAGCTGCACGGCGATGCTGCTGGGCGCGGCGGTTCTCGTGATATGGCTGAACCGCCGACGCGGCCAAAGAAGGCAGGCCGTCACGGGGCAGGCGCGGCCGGCTCGGGCCAGCTCGCCTTAGCCTGCGCGCGCCGCGCCTGCCATCCGCCTGAGCGCCCGCAAGTCCAGCATCGCCGGACCCGGCGCGTCGATATCCACGATACGCCGGCACCGGCCGGCGAAGGCGGCGCGGAAATGGTTCTTGGCTTTCACGCACAGCAGGCGGGTGCGCGCCAGGTCGATGCCATGCAGATCGAAAAAGGCCGGGTCGTTGCACGGCGCGACGTGCGTGGTGACGATGAGCTGCGCCTCGCCCACGGCCAGCACCACGGTCGGCCCGCAGTGCACGGCCAGTCCCGTTTCCATCGGGCCGCTGTTGACGAAGACGCCGTCGGTGTAGCGCAGCACGCGCGCGCGCAGCGCCACCGGCTCGCCATACAGCGGCGTGCGCCGCCCGCCCAGGCGCAGGTCCAGCGTGGCGCCCTCGCCCGCCGCGCGGGCGCGTTCGACCACGCCCGGATCGGCCAGGCTGGCATAGACGCTGGGTGCTTCCAGGCCGGCGTCCAGCAAGGCCGCCAGCAGCGCGGGCGTATCGCCGATGCCGCCGGACAGCGGGTTGTCCGCCGGGTCCGTCACCGCGACCAGGCCCGGCGTCCGCAGGGCCTGGCGGATGCCGTCGGCCGGCGCGATGAGCTCGGGCTCGAAGTCGGCGAAGCGCGCCTCATAGGCCGCGTAGATCTCGTCCAGCGCCCGCGCCGCCGCCTCGCCGGTGTCCGCCCAGACCCATACCGACGCGCCGCTGTGCGGTGAATTGGCATAGGGAAAGCCGCCATGCAGCGCGATGTCCCGCACTGGCCCGACCGTGCCGGCGCGCGCCAGCGCCTGCAGATCCGCCATGGGCCCGGCGTCGGTGCGCATGTTGGCGCTTTGCAGCCACGCGCCGCCATTGCGGAACGCGGCGACGGGACGGCTCGCGCCCTCGGCGATGGCGATCAGCTGCTCCAGGCAGCGCGCGGCCGTCTCGCGCATGTCGATGTGCGGATAGGTCCGGTAGCTGGCGCTGCACGACAGCAGCGGCGGCAAGGCCGGCGGGATATTGGCGTGCAGGTCGAAGCTGGCGCCGATCGGGACGCGTGGATGCTCGGCGCGTATGGCGCGCAGCAGGCTCAATTCCGGGCTGCCGTCCGCGTCGGTGATGCAGGCGCCGTGCAGGCTCAGGTAGATGGCGTCCCAGTGCTGGCCGCGCAGATCGTCCAGCACCGCGTCCACGTATGCCTGGAAGAACGGCTGCGGCACGGGGCCGGCCGGCTGGGCCGAGGCGCAGCGCGAGGCGCGGACCTCCCAGTCCGCGCGGCTGTCCTGGAAATCCGCGACGGCCGCCAGCTCGGTGGCCTTGCCGCGCGCGGCGTCCAGGCCCGCCTGGCCGCGCAGCCATTCGCGGCGCTCGAAATCCTCGCGGCCGGCCGGCTGCAGGCAGAAGGCGTTGCCCTCGTACCAGAACCGCGCCACCGCCAGCCGCTTGCGTCGCGTCATGTTCATTCCATCCGGATATTGGCGCTGGCGATGAGCTGCTTGAACTTGCGCTGCTCGGACGCGATGAAGGCAGCGTAGGCCTGGCTGCCCGCGCCGTCCACGCGCGCGCCCAGCGCCTCGATGCGCTGGCGCAGCGCCGGACGTTGCAAGGCCTGGCCGATGGCGTCCGCCAATCGCGCGACTTCCCGCGCCGGCAGGGACGCCGGGCCGACGATGCCGAACCAGGATTCGATCTCATAGCCCGGCAAGCGCGAGGCGATGGCCGGCACGTCCGGCAGCGCCGTGGCGGGCGCCGGCGAACTGACGCCCAGCGCCGTCACCTTGCCCGACTGGATATGCGCCAGCGCGGTCGGCAGATTGTCGAACATCAGGTCGATCTGCCCGCCCAGCAGGTCGTTCATGGCCGGAGCCACGCCCTTGTACGGCACATGGGTCAGGTCGATGCCGGCGGCGGCCTTGAGCAGTTCGCCCGCCAGATGGCTGGTGCTGCCCACGCCCGCGCTGCCGTAGGTGATGCGGCCCGGCTCGGCCTGGGCGCGGGCGATCAGTTCCCGCAATGAGCGGATGCCGCTATGGGAGCTGGCCATCAGCACGTTGGCCACGAAGGCCACGTTGTTGATGGCGGCGAAATCCTTTTCGGCGTTGTAGCCCGGCTTGGGATAGAGATACTGGTTCACCGCCAGCGGGCCGGGCGTGGCCATCATGAGCGTCGCGCCGTCGCCGGCCGCGCGCGCCACTTCGGCCGCGCCGATGTTGCCGCCCGCCCCGCCCTTGTTCTCGACCAGCACCGACTGTCCCAGGACCGCGCGCAATTCCTCGGCCAGCAGGCGGGCCAGCACGTCGGTCGTGCCGCCCGCGGCGAAGGGCACGACCAGGCGGATCGGCGGCCGCCTGGCCGCGTCCTGCGCCCGCGACGCGGCGGGTCCGGCCAGGCCGGCGGCCGCCAGCGCCATGCAAAGATTGAAGCGGCGACGGGAAAGCGACGGCGCGGGCGCCTGGGTGGGAATCTGCTGTCGGGACACGATAAGCCTCGGAACGTGGTGAGGATGCGCCGGCCTCAGGCGCGGCCGGCGACGCGGAATCCGGTCATGTTTTCCTGGCGCCTCGGCGCGGGGTCGGCGAAGGGCCGCCGAAATAGGCGCTGGACGCGTCCAGCCGCCGCTCGAAGGCGTCGATGCGCTGTTGCGCGGCCTCGCCGCCAGCGGCGGCCAGCTTGGCCAGCAGCCGCTCGACCAGCGCCAGCGATCCCACCATCGAATGGAAATAGGACGGCGTGCCGGCATCGAACAGCAGCGCCTGCGTGGCGTGGGCCTGGATCGGCGCCAGCGGGCTGTCGGTCAGCGCCAGCACCGGCACGCCGGCCTGGCGGCAATCCCGCGCCGCTTCCAGCGTCTGACGTCCATAGGGATTCTGCGTGACGCAGACCAGCAGGTCCTCCGGCCCGGCGGCGTCGAGCTGGTCGGGATAGGTGCCGCCCAGTCCGTGCACCAGCACGCCGTTGCCGGCGATCATGCTGTACGCGTAGGCGAAGTGATAGCTGATGGCGAAGCAGGACCGCGTGCCCAGGAAATAGAGACGCCGCGCCGCGCGCATGCGCTGCACGGCCCGCGCGATGTCCTTGGGCGCATTGGCCACCGTGGGCGAGCGCGCATTGTCCAGGTGCGTGCGCAGCAGCGCGTCATCGAACTGGCTGGCGGTTTCGCCTTGCAGCCGGCGCACGCGTTCCTTGTAGGCCGGCGCGCCATGCCCCAGCGCGTCCTGGAACACCTGCCGGAACGGGCCGTAGCCGTCATAGCCCAGCGCCTGCGCCAGACGCGCCATGCTGTTGGGCGACACGCCCGCCTGCGCGGCCTGCTGGCGCATCGACAGCAGGCCCACGTCGCGCGGGTTGCGCGCCACCCAGGCGGCGGCGCGCTGCAACTCGACGCCCAGCGCGGGGACTTGGGCCTCGATCAAGGCCATCAGTTCCTGGATCTGCATCCTGCCTTCTACACATTTGTACCGTGACGGTACAAATGTACCAGCGCGCGCGGCCAAGCGGCGCTGGGGAAAACGCTTAGGGCGCGGCGCGCGCGCCCGCGCGCCGCTGCCCTCGCCCGCCGCCTCAGGCCAGGCTGCGGAACGCCTGATCCATGTCGGCGATCAGGTCTTCCTCGTGCTCCAGGCCGATGGAGACGCGGATCAGCCCTTCGGACACGCCGGCCGCGTCGCGCTCGGCCGCCGGCACGCCCGAGTGCGTGGTCGAGGCCGGATGGCAGACCAGCGATTCGGTGCCGCCCAGGCTCACCGCCGACTTGAACAGGCGCAGCGCGTTGATGAAGCGGAAGGCCTTGGCGCGGCCGCCGTCCAGCACGAAGGCGAAGGTCGAGCCCGCGCCGCTGCATTGGCGCTTGTACACGTCCTGATAGGCGGCGTCGGCGATCTGCTCGGGATGGTAGATGCGCACCGGCTCGTGCGGATTGCCGGCCAGCCACTGCGCCACCTTGCCGGCGCTGCGGGCGGCCTGCTTCATGCGCAGCACCACGGTTTCCATCGAGCGCGTGATCATCCAGCAGGAATGCGGATCCAGCTGCGAGCCAAAGGCGCTGCGGATGGCGCGCACCTTCTTGATCAGCTCCTTGCCGCCGGTGACGCCGCCGGCCACCAGATCGCTGTGGCCGCCGACGTACTTGGTCAGCGAATACACGCACAGGTCCACGCCGTGCTCGGCCGGCTTCTGGAAGATGGGGCCGAGCAGCGTGTTGTCGCACACCGAGATCGGACGATAGCCGTGGCGCGATTCGAAGGCGTCCAGCTCGGCCTTCATGGCGGCGAAGTCGACCAGCGAGTTGGTGGGATTGGCCGGCGTCTCGACGAAGAACAGCTTCACCGGCCCCTTGGCAGCGGCCGCTTCCAGCGCCTCACGCATGCTGGCCGCCGACAGGCAGTCGCGCACCGGATGCGAGGCGACGCCCCACTCAGGGAAGATCTTGGAGATCAGCGTCTCGGTGCCGCCATACAGCGGCACCGACTGCACCAGCTGGTCGCCGGGCCGCAGGAAGGCCAGGAACACGGCGCTGATCGCCGACATGCCGCTGGAGGTCACGGCGGCCGCCTCGGAGCCGTCCAGCAGCGACAGGCGGTCCTCGACGATTTCCAGGTTGGGATGGTTGAAGCGGCTGTACACCAGGCCGGCCGACTCGCCTTGCGGCAGGGGCTTGCGGCCCGACACCAGATCAAAGAATTCGGCGCCGTCCTCGGCCGAGCGGAACGCGAAGGTGGACGTCAGGAACACCGGCGGCTTGACCGCGCCTTCGGACAGGAAGGGGTCGAAACCGTAGGACATCATCTGCGTCTCGGCGTGCAGGGGACGACCGAAGATGTCTTTCTTGTGGTAGTTCGAATAGCTCATGCTGTGCCTCAGTATCGGATGGGACCGGCCTGCCGGGCGGGCGTGTAGTGCTCGGAAAACGATAGCGCCGGCGGGCTCGGGGTGCACTGAAGTATGGGCGCGCGCGCCCGTAATATTCTTTCCATTTGAATTGCCATGAATGGATAATGGGAAAGACTCTTTCCTTTACGGCGATTTCAATGAAAGACACTGCCTTGTTACATCAACTTGACGCGATCGATTGGAAAATCATGAAAATCCTTCAAGAAGATGGGCGCCTGTCCAACGCCGAGCTGGCCGAGCGCGTGTCGCTGTCGGCCTCGCCTTGCTGGAAGCGGCTCAAGCGCCTGGAATCGTCCGGCGTGATCCGCGGCTATCAGGCCGTGCTGGACCGCCGCGCGCTGGGCATGGGCGTGGTGGCCTTCGTCAGCATCTCGCTGGAGAACCACACGGAAAAGACCTGCCAGGCCTTCGAGGCCAGCGTGCTCGCCATGCCCGAGGTCCTGGCCTGCCACAACACCACCGGCCAGCACGACTACCTGCTGCACATCATGGCGCGCGACTTCGACGCCTATTCCGAATTCCTGCGCAATCGGCTGCGCACGCTGCCCGGCGTGAAGGAACTGCTCAGCATGTTGTCCATGCACGAGGTCAAGTCCTCGACCCGGCTGCATCTTTGAAGGGCAATGTCATCTGGATGTAGCCAGCGCCGCCTAGAGTGTCGATTCCGATTGAATCCCAAAGAGGACTCCTTTCATGAAATCGACTCTCCGCATCGCGGCGGCTGGCGCCTGCCTGTCCGCTCTGGCGCTCGCCGCCACGCCCGTCCGGGCAGCCTCCTCCAACGTCACCCTGTATGGCCTGATCGACACGGGCCTGCAATACGTCAGCAATGGTCCGGGCGGCCATAGCAAGACGGGCATGAGCACGGGCAACCTGAGCGGTTCGCGCTGGGGCCTGCGCGGCTCCGAGGACCTGGGCGACGGCCTGTCCGCCATCTTCACGCTGGAAAACGGCTTCGACTCCAGCAACGGCCAGACCATGCAGGGCGACCGCCTGTTCGGCCGCCAGGCCTATGTGGGCCTGTCCAGCAAGGAATGGGGCCGCTTCACGCTGGGCCGCCACAACACGCTGATGATCGAATGGATGAGCAAGTACAACCCGTTCGACAACGCCAACTTCTCGATCAAGCGCCCCGACCCCGCCTTCTCCGACCGCAGCGACAACACCGCGATGTACGTGGGCAAGTTCGGCCCGGTCTCGGTGGGCGCGTACTACAGCTTCGGCTGGAACAACGACCAGTCCTTCAGCGACCGCAGCCTGGGCCGCATGGTCGGCGGCGGCCTGCGCTACAAGTCGGGCGGCCTGGACGCCGGGCTGCTGTATCACGGCAAGAACGCCGACAAGCCCAAGACCGGCGCCGACAGCGGCAACCGCGAAGACCGCGTGATCGCCGCGCTGTCCTATGACTTCGACGGCCTGCAGCTCTACGCCGGCTATCGCTGGCTCGAACAGAAGCTGGCGCGACGCAACTACAAGAACAACATGACCTGGCTGGGCGCGACCTACCTGCCGCGCCAGGACACGCGCCTGTCCTTCGCCGCCTATCACCTGGACGACGCGGTCTGCGACGACATGAACAACGCCGTCTGCCCGGCCGCGCAGGCCGCCGGCTCCGGCCAGAAGTCCACCATGTTCGTGCTGGGCAGCGAGCATGACCTGTCCAAGCGCACCACGCTGTACGCGGTGGCCGCCTACGTGATCAACGACGACAAGGCCGCGCTCAGCCTGCTGGGCGGCAAGTACGGCGCTAACGTCGAGCCGGGTAAGAACCAGTTCGGCCTGAACCTCGGCCTGCGGCACCGGTTTTGAACGCGCCCGCCCCTGAGTCGGGCGGCGCGGCCATCGCCGTGCGCGGCCTGCGCCACGCCTATAACGGCCACACCGTGCTCGACGGCGTGGACCTGGACGTGCCGGCCGGCACGGTGCTGGCCCTGCTGGGTCCGTCGGGCTGCGGCAAGAGCACGCTGCTCAAGGCCCTGGCCGGGCTGCTGCGCCCGCAGTCCGGCAGCATCAGCATCGGCGGCCAGACCGCGTTCGACGGCCGCCGCCACGATCCGCCCGAAGCGCGCGGCCTGGGCATGGTGTTCCAGGACTACGCCTTGTGGCCGCACATGAGCGTGGCGCAGAACGTCGGCTTTCCGCTGGAAATGCGCGGCGTGCCACGGCGCGAGCGGCCCGGGCGGGTGGCCGAGGCGCTGGCGCTGGTCGGGCTGGAAGCGCTGGCCGGGCGCCGCCCGTCCCAGCTGTCCGGCGGCCAGCAGCAGCGCGTCGCGCTGGCCCGCGCCATCGTCGCCCGCCCGCGCCTGCTGCTGTTCGACGAGCCGCTGTCCAACCTGGACCGCGACCTGCGCGAAACGCTCTGCGCCGAGATCGGCGCGCTGCTGCGCCGCCTGGGCGCCACCGCCGTCTATGTAACCCACGACCACCAGGAAGCCCATGCGCTGGCGCACGTGATCGCGCGCATGAAGCACGGCCAAATAGTGTCCACCCCCGAAGCGCTGCGCGCTTCCCCCTCCAGGGGGCGCCACTGCGGACCGGCAGAGCCGGATCCGCGTGGCCCCGCAGCGTAGCGCCCGTTGCAAGCGCTGCGAATCGCGCCCCACTACTACGGACGATTAGAATGAATCTCTTGAATTCCCCAAAACTTCTCGCATCGCTCTTCATGACCTTCACGCTCGGATTGGCCGCAGTACCGGCCAAGGCGCTCACCGTATACACCGCCGGCCCCGGCGGCCTGATCAAGCAACTGGCCGCCGGCTTCCAGGAAAAAACCGGCATCAAGGTCGACGTGTTCCAGGCCACCACCGGCAAGGTCATGGCGCGGCTCGAAGCCGAGGCCGCCAACCCGCGCGCCGACGTGCTGATCTCGGCCTCGTGGGACACCGCCCAGGACCTGGACCAGCGCGGCTGGCTGCTGCCCTACGAAAGCCCCAACGCGGCCCAGGTGCCGGCGCGCTTCAAGGCGCCGTCCTATGTGGCCCAGGGCATCTCGGCGCTGGGCATCGTCTGGAACACCAAGAGCGGCACGCCCGAGCCGCGCGACTGGGCCGACCTGACCGGCCCCGGCTTCAAGCAGGCGGTGACCATGCCCGACCCGGCGCTGTCCGGCGCCTCGCTGGACCTGCTGCTGGGCCTGCAGAACGCCCAGGGCGAGGCGGCGTGGAAGCTGTTCGAGACGCTGCGCGACAACGGCATGACCATTTCCGGCCCCAACGCCCAGGCGCTGACGCCGGTGCTGCAGGGCGCCAAGGCCGCCGTGTTCGGCGCGGTGGACTATGTGTCCTACGCCAGCGTCGAAAAGGGCGAGTCGGTGAAGGTGATCTTCCCGGCCGGCGGCACCGCCATCGCGCCGCGCCCCATGATGATCCTCAAGACCGCGCGCCAACCCGACGAGGCGCGCAAGTTCGTCGACTATGTGCTGTCCGAGGAAGGCCAGCGCGCCGTGGCCGACGCCTGGCTGATGCCGGCGCGCCAGGACGTGGCGGCCAAGCGCCCGCTGTTCAAGGACCTGGCGCTGCTGCCCGAGGCCCAGGGCACGTCCAGCGCATCGCGCGCCGAAGTCCTCGCCCGCTTCGCCCGCATCTTTAGCCAACACTGAGCTGCCGGGACACTGCCCTCCGGGTCCGGTGTCCCGCTACCATCATGAAGAGCGTATTCATCCTGGCGGCCGCCACCGTGGCCGCCCTGGGCGTGCTCGTCGCGCTGCCCGTGGCCTTTGTCGTCCTGCAGGCCGTGTTTCCGCGACTGGCCGAAGGCTCGCTGGGCGATCCCTTCGGCGCCTGGGGCGCGGTGCTGTCGCAGCCCGGCACGCTTGCGCTGGTCGGCGGCACGCTGAAGCTGGGCCTGTCCGTGGCGGCGGTCAGCGCCGCCATCGGCATCCCGCTGGGCGCGTTGCGCGGCCTGTTCCGCCTGCCGCTGGCGCGGCTGTGGGATCTGCTGTTTCTCATCCCCTTCCTGCTGCCGCCCTATATCGCGGCCCTGTCCTGGACCATGGCTCTACAGCCGCGCGGTTTCCTGCAACAGCTGGCGGGCTGGCACCTCGGGCCGCTGCTGTTCTCGTCCGCCGGCGTGGCGCTGGTGATGGGACTGGCGATCTTTCCGGTGGTGTACTTCGCCGTGTCACGCAGCATGGCGGCCTCGGGCTCTCGGCTGACCGAGGCGGCGCGGGTCTTTGGCGCGGGGCCGTGGCGCGCCTTCTTCCGCGTCACGCTGCCGCTGTCGCTGCCGGCCATCGGCGCCAGCCTGCTGCTGGCCTTCACGCTGACCATCGAGGAATACGGCGTGCCGGCGGCGCTGGGCGCGCAGTCCGGCGTCAACGTGCTGACCACCGCCATCGAGCGCCGCCTGGCCGACTGGCCCATCGACGTGCCCGGCGCGGCGCTGCTGTCGCTGGTGCTGGTGGCGCTGGCGCTGACCGCCTTCGCGGTGCAGCGCGCGCTGCTCGCCGGCCGCGGCTTCGAGACCACCACCGGCAAGCCCGCGCCGCTGGCGCAGGCCGAGCTGGGCGCCTGGCGCCTGCCCGTGCTGCTGCTGTTCGCGCTGGTCGCGCTGGCGGCGGTGGCCGCGCCGCTGGCGTCCATGCTGGCGGCGGCGCTGACGCGCAACCTGTCCGGCGGGCTGTCGATCGCCAATCTGACGCTGGCCAATTTCAGCGCGCTGTTCCAGGCGCGCGGCGAGGCCTGGGACGCGCTGTCCACCAGCCTGTCGCTGGCCGCCGGCACCGCGCTGCTGGCCGGCTCGGTCGGGCTGCTGGCGGCCTGGTGCGTGGCCGGCCGCCACGTGCCCGGCGCCGCCGCCATCGACGGACTGGCGCTGTTGCCGGCGGCGCTGCCCGGCGTGGTGGTGGGCGTGGGCCTGATCCTGGCCTGGAACCAGCCCTTCTGGCCGGCCACGCCCTATGGCACCTGGGGCATCCTGCTGCTGTCCTATACCTGCCTGCTGCTGCCCTACCCCGTGCGCTACGTCGGCGCGGCGCTGGCGCAGATCGGCCCCAACCTGGAAGCGGCGGCGCGCGTGCACGGCGCCAGCGCCGCGCGCGCCTTGCGGCGCATCGTGCTGCCGCTGGTGCTGCCGGGGCTGGCGGCGTCCATGCTGATGGTGTTCGCGGTGGCCTCGCGCGAACTGGTCACGTCGCTGCTGCTGGCGCCGGCCGGCGTGCAGACGGTGTCGATCTATGTGTGGCGCCAGTTCGAGCAGGGTTCGGTAGGCGAAGGCATGGCCATGGCGACGGTGGCCGTGGCGGCCAGCCTGACGCTGATGCTGGTTGCCAGCGTCATCCGGCGGCGCGGCGCGGACTAGTTCTTGTCATGCGCTTGCCCCGGCCGCCGGCGGGCGGACCAGGGCAAGCGCTATTTGGATCGCGGAGCTTGGCCACCGCATCCTCCTGGGCAGCGCGCAGGATGTTGATCGCCTCGCCAAGCACGAGTCTTTGCTTCATCTTGTAGGCAGGCTGGCTACAGCTCGCCCTGCACCACGCGGTTGCGGCCCTGGCGCTTGGCCTGGTAGAGGCCACGGTCGGCCACCTGGATCAGGTCGGTGCAAGGCTGGTCTTCGGCGGGCAGCGCCGTGGCCGTGCCCACGCTGATCGTGAGCCAGGGGCCGCCGCCCGAGTCCTTCTGCGGGATCTGCATGGCTTCCACCGCGCGGCGCAGCTTCTCGGCCACCAGGCGCGCGCTGCCGGCCGGCGTGCCGGGCAGTACCAGGGCGAACTCCTCGCCGCCGAAGCGCGCCGCCAGATCGGTCGAGCGGTCGCAGCTGGCGAAGATGGTGTTGGCCACGCGCTTGAGCGCTTCGTCGCCGGCGATGTGGCCGTAGGTGTCGTTGTAGGACTTGAAGTGATCCACGTCGATCATCAACATGCTGATCTCGCGGCCATCGCGGCGCGCGCGCTGCCATTCGGCGTTCAGGTATTCGTCGAAATAGCGGCGGTTGCCCAGTCCGGTCAGGCCGTCGGAATTGGTCAGGCGGCGCAGTTCCATATTGCTTTCCAGCAGCTGCTGCTGGCTCTGGCGCAGCGCCTGGTAGGCTTCGTCGCGCTGCACCAGCGCCAGGTAGGAGCGCGAGTGGTAGCGGATGCGCGCCACCAGCTCGATGGAATCGGGCAGCTTGACCAGGTAGTCATTGGCGCCGGAGGAGAACGCCGCGCTCTTGATGGCCGGGTCTTCCTTGGTGGACAGCACGATGATGGGGATGTCGCGCGTCACCGGATGGTTGCGGTATTCCTTGACCAGGCTCAGCCCGTCCACGCCCGGCAGCACCAGATCCTGCAGGATCACCGTGGGCCGGGTCTGGATGGCCACGGTCAGCGCCTTGTACGGGTCCGAGCAATAGTGGAAGTCGATGTTGCCTTCCGTGGACAGGGCCCGCCTGATGGCTTCAGCGACCATGACCTGGTCGTCCACCAGCAGGACCATGGCGGCATGCGAATTCAGGTCGGCCGTGATCGGGCTGTCTATGGGAGGGTGCATGGTGCTTTCCTTGAATTACGTACTTTGTCTTGCTTTGCGCGCCGCTCAGGCAAAAGCCTGGATCAGGCGCGGCGCGATTTGGTCCAACGGCCGAATCTCCACGGCGGCCTGCATGGCCGCGGCCGCCTTCGGCATGCCATAGACGGCGCTGGTGGCCTGGTCCTGGGCGATGGTCAGGCAGCCGCGCTCGCGCAACGCCTTCAGCCCCCGGGCGCCGTCCTGCCCCATGCCCGTCAACAGCACCCCCACCGCCATGCCGCGCCAGTGCTCTGCCACGCTATGGAAAAATACATCAATGGAGGGCCGGTACAAGCTTTCCTTGGGCTTCTCGGTGTAACGCAGGGTACCATCGGCCAGCATGTGCAGATGATCGTCGGTGCCGGCCAGCAACACCTGTCCGGCGGCCGGCTTTTCGCCCTCGCGCACCAGCCTGACGGGTAGCGGCACCTGATCGTTGAGCCAGTCCGCCATGCCGGCGGCGAACGAGGCATCCACATGCTGGACCAGCACGATGCCGGCCGGAAAATCCAACGGAATATCGCGTAACAACTGTGCCAGGGTGGCGGGCCCGCCCGCCGAGGCGCCGATCACCAGCAGGCGACGGGAATCCGGCTGTTCGCTGGGCCGGGCCACCGGCGTCAGCGTCGGCCGGCTGCCGTAGCGGCCGATCAGCCAGCCGATATTGCGGATCTTGCGCAGCAGCGGCGCCGCCGCGCCGCGCAGGTCGGCGCCTCCGACCACCGGCGTGTCGGCCGCGTCCAGCGCGCCGTAGCCCATGGCGTCGAACACCCGCGCCGTGTGGCGCGCCACGTCCACCGTGACCACCACGATGGCGCAGGGCGTCTCGGCCATGATGCGGCGGGTGGCCTCGACGCCGTCCATGACGGGCATGATCAGGTCCATCAGCACGACGTCGGGACGGTCGCGGGCACATTGCTCGACGGCTTCCTGGCCGTTGGACGCCACCCAGGCCACTTCCAGGCCGGGCTCCAGCGCGATCGCCCGCCGCAGGGTTTCGACCGCGATCTGCAAATCGTTGACGATCCCGATTCTCACGTCTGAGCCCTTCCGATGAGGTCCTCGACGGCATCCAGCAGCGCATCGTCGTGGAAACTGCCCTTGGCCAGGTAATAATCCGCGCCCGCGTCCAGACCCCGCCTGCGATCCTCTTCGCGGTCCTTGTAGGACACTACCATTACCGGCAGGCTTTGCAAACGCGGGTCAGCCTTTATACGGGACACCAGTTCGATGCCGTCCATGCGCGGCATGTCCACGTCCGTGACCACCAGGTCGAAGGCATCGGTGCGCAGCATGTTCCAGCCGTCCATGCCGTCCACCGCCACGGCCACCTCGAAGCCCCGGTTGACCAGCAGCTTGCGCTCCAGCTCGCGCACGGTCAGCGAATCGTCGACCACCAGCACGCGCTTGCGCCGGCGCGCCTGCGCCACCTGGCCGCCGCCGTCCACCCGGGTCAGCCGGCCGCCCTCGATGAGCTTCTGCACCGACAGCAGCATATCCTCGACATCCAGGATCAATAGCGGCCGGCCGTCATCCATCAAGGCCCCGGCCATCACGTCCTGCACCTTGCCCAGGCGCGGATCCAGCGGCTGCACGACCACGGTGCGCTCGCCCACGTAGCGGTCCACGGCGATGCCGTACAGCCGTTCGTGGTCGCCCACCAGCACCACGCAGACCGATTCGGCGGCCGGCGCGGGCTCGCCCGAGCGCAGGATCTGGCGCGCCGAGACCAGCCCGACCTGCCGGTCCATGAAGCGGAAATGCTGATGCCCTTCGAGCTGCTCGATGTCGGTCGCCGGCACCTGCAGCGCGTGGCTGACATAGGCCAGCGGGAAGGCGTAGATCTCGTTCTGCACCTCGACCAGCAGGCTGCGCACGACCGATAGCGACAGCGGCATCTCCAGCACGAAGCGCGTGCCCTGCCCCGTGTGCTGATGCACGCGGACCGCGCCGCGCAGCTGGCGCACCATGTTCTGGACCACGTCCAGCCCCACGCCGCGCCCGGAAATCTCGGTGACTTCGCCACGTGTGCTGAAGCCGGACAGGAACAGGAATTCCAGCAGTTCGGGTTCGCTCAGGCGCGCGGCCGTCTCGGCGTTGGTCAGCTTGCGCTGCACCACCTCGACCCGCAGCCGGTCCAGCGAGATGCCGCCGCCGTCGTCCGACAGTTCGATCAGCAGCATGCCGGCGGCATGCCGCGCCGACAGGCGGATCAGGCCTTCCGGCGGCTTGCCGGCCTCGATGCGGTCCATCGGCATCTCGATGCCGTGGTCCACCGCGTTGCGCAGCAGGTGCATCAGCGGCGCGTCCAGCTTGTCCAGGATGTCGCGGTCGACCTGGGTGGATTCGCCCTCCACCTCCAGCCGCACCTGCTTGCCCAGCGAGCGCCCCAGGTCGCGCACCATGCGCGCCATGCCGCCCAGGCCGTCGCCGAAGGGCCGCATGCGGCAGGCCAGCGCCGTGTCGTACAGCCGCTGCGCCAGATGACCCATGCGCCAGCCGAACTCGTCGACCTCGGCCGTGCGTTCGGCCAGCTCGCGCTCGGACTGCTCGACGATGCGCTGGGCGTCGTCCAGCGCCGCCTGCACCCGCGCGTCGACCGTCTGGCCGGCCAGCGCCGCGCGCACGCCGTCCAGCGCCTGCCCGGCGCCCGCCTGCATGCGCCGCAGCCGCAGCATGGACGCGCTGAACGGCGCGATCCAGTGCGATTCGACCAGCGTCTCGCTGGACAGGCCCAGCAGCTTGTTCAAGGTATCGGCGGTGACGCGCAGCACGCGCTCGCCTTCGGCCAGGGCCTGGTCGCTGGAGCGCCGCAACGGCGCCGGGTCGGACGGCGCGGGTGGCGGGTCGTCCGGCCGGTGCAATGGCGGCAGGAAATCGGATGGCCGGGGCTCGCGCGGCGGCGGCGGTGGCGCATCCGGCGGCAGGTTGGGCGCGTTGCTCAGGCGCTCGACCAGCTGGTCGATCTCCGCGCCCAGCTCGACGCCAGGCGTGGCCACGCGCTGCAGCAGGTCCGTGCCCAGCAGCAGCGCATCGATATCGCTGGCCTGCAAGCGCAGCCGGCCTTCCTGCGCCGCCACCAGGCAGTCTTCCATCGCATGCGCGATGCGCACCGCCGGATGCAGATCGACGATGCGCGCGGCGCCCTTGAGCGAATGCGCCGCGCGCATGCAGGCTTCCAGCTGCGCGGCCGAGGTCGGGTCGTGCTCCAGCGCCAGCAGGCCGTTGTTCAGCACCTGCACCTGGGTGCGGGTTTCCAGCTGGAACAGTTCCAGCTGGAAACCCGCACCC
>NZ_JAGTJY010000074.1:0-26496 GCF_018195695.1 Achromobacter sp. Marseille-Q0513
GGAGGGAGCGGTGGTGGAACACCCCGCGAGCAGGGCCGACAAGGCCCCGAGTTGCAGTAATCGCCGACAGATGAACATAATCTTCCTTATGGAGACCATGTATCTTACCCACCCGGCATGCCGCTTGCATGAAATGGGCAGTTGGCATCCGGAAAGCCCGCAGAGGCTGGACGCCATCTCGGACCAGTTGTTGGCCAGCGGCCTGATGCCCTATCTCGACGATCGCCAGGCGCCGCAGGCCTCGCGTCACGACATCCTGCGGGTGCATACCGTTCAGTACCTGGACAGTCTGCGCCAGCATGTGCCCGAGCACGGCTACTACCCGATCGATCCCGATACCCTGATGAACCCGCCCACCTACGAGGCCGCGCTGTACGCGGCCGGCGCGGGCGTGGCCGCGGTCGACGCGGTCATGGGCGGCGAGGCGCGCACCGCTTTTTGTGCGGTGCGTCCGCCGGGGCACCATGCCTGCCGTTCCCAGGCCATGGGCTTCTGCTTCCTGAACAACGTGGCCATCGCGGCCCGCCACGCGCTGGACTTCCACGGCCTGTCGCGGGTGGCCATCGTGGATTTCGACGTCCATCACGGCAACGGCACCGAGGATGTCTTCGCTGGCGATGAGCGGGTGCTGATGTGCAGCTTCTTCCAACACCCGTTCTTTCCCAACAGCGGCGCGGACCATCCGGCCGCCAACATGCTCAATGTGCCGGTGCCGGCCTATACCGCGGGCGCGGCGGTCCGGTCCATCGTCAAGGACACCTGGCTGCCGCGGCTGGAGGCGCATCGGCCGGAGCTGATCCTGGTGTCGGCCGGATTCGACGCTCACCGGGAGGACGACATGGGCCAGATGGGCCTGGTCGAGGCCGACTACGCCTGGATCACCGAACAGCTCGTGGAGGTGGCCGACCGCCATGCCCAGGGGCGGATCGTCAGCACGCTGGAGGGCGGTTACAACCTTTCCGCCCTGGGGCGTAGCGTGGTCGCTCACATACGGGCGCTGGCGAAGCTGTAGAATCAGGAAAAAATTGTGCAATGCGATCCCGGCGCATGCCGGGTAATTATTTCCATTTGGAGGCAGCGGGATGAAGGTTTTGGTACCTGTCAAGCGCGTCGTTGACTACAACGTCAAGGTGCGCGTCAAGTCGGATCAGACTGGCGTCGATATCGCCAATGTGAAGATGTCCATGAACCCCTTCGACGAAATCGCCGTCGAGGAAGCGACCCGCCTGAAGGAGAAGGGTTCGGTGGCCGAGGTCGTGGCCGTGTCTTGCGGCGTGGCCCAATGCCAGGAAACCCTGCGCACGGCGATGGCCATCGGCGCCGATCGCGGCGTGCTGGTGCAGACCGACGTCGAGCTGCAGCCGCTGGCCGTGGCCAAGCTGCTCAAGGCGCTGGTCGACAAGGAACAGCCGCAGCTGGTGATCCTGGGCAAGCAGGCGATCGACGACGACGCCAACCAGACCGGCCAGATGCTGGCCGCGCTGCTGGACTGGCCGCAAGCCACGTTCGCCAGCAAGGTCGAGCTGGGCGACGGCAAGGTCAGCGTGACGCGTGAAGTCGACGGCGGCCTGGAAACCCTGTCGCTGAAGCTGCCGGCCATCATCACCACCGACCTGCGCCTGAACGAGCCGCGCTACGTGACGCTGCCGAACATCATGAAGGCCAAGAAGAAGCAACTGGACACCGTGACGCCGCAGGACCTGGGCGTGGACCCGGCGCCGCGCCTGAAGACGCTGAAGGTCAGCGAGCCGCCGGCGCGCAAGGCCGGCATCAAGGTGCCCGACGTGGCGGCGCTGGTGGACAAACTCAAGAACGAAGCGAAGGTGGTCTGAGATGACGACGCTGGTTATTGCTGAACACGACAACGCCCAGCTCAAGGGCGCGACCCTGAACACCATCGCCGCCGCCGTCAAGATCGGCGGCGACGTGCACGTGCTGGTCGCCGGCGCCAATGCCCGCGCCGTGGCCGAGCAGGCCGCGCAGGCCGCCGGCGTGTCCAAGGTGCTGCTGGCCGACGCGCCGCAGCTGGCCGAAGGCCTGGCCGAGAACCTGGCTGCCCAGGTGCTGGCCGTGGCTTCGAGCTACAGCCACATCCTGTTCCCGGCCACCGCCTCGGGCAAGAACGTGGCCCCGCGCGTGGCCGCCAAGCTCGACGTGGCGCAGGTCTCGGACATCATCGGCGTGGAATCCGCCGACACCTTCCTGCGCCCGATCTACGCCGGCAACGCCATCGCCACGGTGCAATCGGCCGACGCGGTCAAGGTCATCACCGTGCGCACCACCGGCTTTGACGCGGTGGCCGCCACCGGCGGCTCGGCCGCGATCGAGGACGCCGCCGCGGTGGCCGACTCGGGCCTGTCGAGCTTCGTGGGTCGCGAAGTCGCCAAGAGCGACCGTCCCGAGCTGGCCGGCGCGCGCGTCGTCGTCTCCGGCGGCCGCGGCCTGGGCAGCGCCGAGAACTTCAAGATCCTGGACCCGCTGGCCGACAAGCTGGGCGCGGCGCTGGGCGCTTCGCGCGCGGCGGTCGACGCCGGTTACGCGCCGAACGACTGGCAGGTCGGACAGACCGGCAAGATCGTGGCCCCGCAGCTGTACGTGGCCGTCGGCATCTCCGGCGCCATCCAGCACCTGGCCGGCATGAAGGACTCCAAGGTCATCGTGGCCATCAACAAGGATCCGGAAGCCCCGATCTTCGGCGTGGCCGACTACGGCCTGGTCGGCGATCTGTTCCAGGTCGTGCCGGAACTGACCGGCGCGCTCTAGAGCCAGAGGCAAGGCCTCTACGGAAAAGCCCGCGAACGCAAGTTCGCGGGCTTTTCTTTTGCGCGTGCCATCGGATTGCAGGCGCTCAATTCGGGTCATGAATATTGCATAAGGTTATATGTCTTGCGTATTTCCCCCGTACCGAGTTTGATGGAAGAATCGTCGCATGGCTGCCGCTGCGGGATGCAAGCCCGGGCGTCGCAGGCCGCCGACGAGCCCTTGACGGCCGTGTCAGCCCGCTCGCGGGCGGGCCGCCCTCGATCAACCTTCATCCGCATGCAGGAGACACCATGAGTCATCTACGCCTGGGCGACATCGCCCCCGATTTCGAACAGGAATCCTCGGTTGGCCCGATCCGTTTCCATGAATTCCTGGGCAACAGCTGGGGCGTGCTGTTCTCGCATCCCGCCGATTTCACTCCCGTCTGCACCACCGAGCTGGGCTACACCGCCAAGCTGGCCGATGAGTTCGCCAAGCGCAACGTGAAGGTGCTGGCGCTGTCCGTCGACGGCAAGGAATCGCACAACAAGTGGATCGAGGACATCAACGACACCCAGTCCACCACGGTCAACTTCCCGATCCTGGCCGACAAGGACCGCAAGGTTTCCGAGCTGTACGACATGATCCACCCGAATGCCAACGCCACGCTGACGGTGCGCTCGGTGTTCATCATCGATCCGAACAAGAAGGTGCGCCTGACCATCACCTATCCGGCCAGCACCGGACGCAACTTCAACGAGATCCTGCGCGTCATCGACTCGCTGCAGCTGACCGACAGCCACAGCGTGGCCACGCCGGTTAATTGGCAGGACGGCGACGACGTGATCATCGTGCCCTCGCTGCAGGACGAGGCCGTGATCAAGCAGAAATTCCCCAAGGGCTACAAGGCCGTGCGTCCGTACCTGCGCATCACGCCCCAGCCGAATAAGTAAATAGCCGGGATGCATGTGGGGCCGCGAGCCCTGAGCGCATCCCGCAGGCTTTGCCGCCAGTACGCCGCGATTCCCCGCTGGGAACGCGGCGTTTTTTTATGGGTCTCCACGGTTGGCGCGACGGGCATTTCGCAAGGCGCACGCTGCGCATGGCGTCTCGAAGGCGAGGCGGCGTGGATTCGCCATGACCCGTGTCTATATGCTTGGCGGCGATTAACAATCAAAAAATGATTCGTTCCGTTCAGATCGGCCCGCCTGCAAACTTGCTTCCACATTGTCAAACTGACGCAGGGAGCAAGGGATGTCTTTCAGGAAAGCGGGTTGGCTGGCCGCCTTGGCTGCAGTGACGGTTTCGCTCGCGGCGATCGCGCCGGCCCAGGCGCAGCAGAAGCAGACGCTGCTCAACGTCTCCTATGATCCGACGCGCGAGCTGTACCGCGCGATCGACGATGCCTTCGCCAAGCAGTACAAGGACAAGGCCGGCGTCGAGCTGACCATCCGCCAATCGCACGGCGGCTCGGGCCGCCAGGCGCGCTCGGTCATCGACGGACTGGAAGCCGACGTGGTGACGCTGGCACTGGCCTACGACATCGACGCCATCGCCGACCGCGGCCTGCTGCCGGAAAACTGGCAGGCCCGCCTGCCGCAGAACAGCTCGCCCTATACCTCCACCATCGTGTTCCTGGTGCGCAAGGGCAATCCCAAGCAGATCAAGGATTGGGACGACCTGGTCAAGGACGGCGTGCAGGTCATCACCCCCAATCCCAAGACCTCCGGCGGCGCGCGCTGGAATTACCTGGCGGCCTGGGCCTACGCGCTGGAGAAGAACGGCGGCAGCGAGGACAAGGCCAAGGCCTACGTCGGCGAGCTGCTCAAGCACGTGCCGGTGCTGGATACCGGCGCGCGCGGCGCCACCACCACCTTCGTCGAGCGCGGTGTGGGCGACGTGCTGCTGGCCTGGGAGAACGAGGCCTTCCTGGCGCTCGAGGAACTGGGTCCGGACAAGTTCGACATCGTGGTGCCCTCGCTGTCCATCCTGGCCGAGCCGCCGGTGGCCGTGGTCGACAAGATCGTCGACAAGAAGGGCACCCGCGCCGCCGCCCAGGCCTACCTGGAATTCCTGTACACGCCGGCGGCGCAGGAAATCATCGCCAAGAACTACTACCGCCCCATCGACAAGGACGTGGCGGCCAAGTACGAAAGCAAGTTCCCCAAGGTCAAGCTCGTCAAGATCGACGACAAGATCTTCGGCGGCTGGCGCAAGGCGCAGAAGGATCACTTCAGCGACGGCGGCACCTTCGACCAGATCTACCAGCCTCAGAAGAAGTGATCTCCTGACCATCGGACGACGGCCATGACCTCAGCCTCGACACCGGCGGCAACGGGCGCGCAAGCGCCTTTTGCCGTTCGCCGCCGCAGCCCGGGCGTCCTGCCCGGCTTCGGTATTTCCATGGGCTATGCGGTGCTCTACCTGAGCCTGCTGGTGCTCATTCCACTGGCCGCGCTGCCCATCAAGAGCGCCTCGCTCGGCTGGCAGGGCTTCTGGGACGCGGTCGCGGCGCCGCGCGTGGTGGCTTCCTACAAGCTCACCTTCGGCGCGTCCCTGATCGCGGCGCTGGTGAACCTGGTGTTCGGCACCATCGTGGCCTGGGTGCTGGTGCGCTACCGCTTTCCGGGCAAGAAGATCCTGGACGCGCTGGTGGACCTGCCCTTCGCGCTGCCCACCGCGGTGGCCGGCATCGCGCTGACCGCGCTGTATTCCCAGAAGGGCTGGCTGGGCGCGCCGCTGGCCGAGTGGTTCGGCTGGAAGATCGCGTTCACGCCGGTGGGCATCGTGATCGCGCTGATCTTCATCGGCGTGCCCTTCGTGGTGCGCACGGTGCAGCCGGTGCTCGAGGACGTCGAGCGCGAGATCGAGGAAGCCGCCGCCAGCCTGGGCGCCAACCGATGGCAGACCATACGCCGTGTGCTGCTGCCCGCGCTGCTGCCGGCGCTGATGACCGGCTTCGCGCTGGCCTTCGCGCGCGCGGTGGGCGAGTATGGCTCGGTGGTGTTCATCGCCGGCAACATGCCCATGGTGTCCGAGATCACGCCGTTGTTGATCATCGCCAAGCTCGAACAGTTCGACTATGCCGGCGCTGCCGCCATCGCCACGGTGATGCTGGCGCTGTCCTTCGTGCTGCTGTTCGTCATCAACCTGCTGCAGGGCTGGCAGGCCCGCCGCGGCCTCGGGAGAGCCTGATGAGCGTCGACCATCGTCCCGCCCACCTGACCGAGCCGCGCTGGGTGCGCGGCATCCTGCTGGGCATCGCGCTGCTGTTCCTGGCGCTGTTCCTGCTGGTGCCGCTGGCCGCGGTATTCGCCGAGGCCTTCCGCAAGGGCTGGGCGCTCTACCTGGAGGCCATCGTCGAGCCGGATGCCTGGGCGGCGATCCGCCTGACGCTGCTGGTCGCCGCCATCGCGCTGCCGGTGAACCTGGTGTTCGGCGTGGCCGCGGCCTGGGCCATCACCAAGTTCCAGTTCCGCGGCAAGCAGTTCCTGATCACGCTGATCGACCTGCCGTTCTCGGTGTCGCCGGTGGTGGCGGGGCTGGTCTTCGTGCTGCTGTTCGGCACGCAGGGCTGGTTCGGCGGCTGGCTGCAGGCGCACGACATCAAGATTGTGTACGCGGTGCCGGGCATCATCCTGGCCAGCCTGTTCGTGACCTTTCCGTTCGTCGCGCGCGAGCTGATCCCGCTGATGCAGGCGCAGGGCAGCGAGGAAGAGCAGGCCGCGCTGACGCTGGGCGCCAACGGCTGGCAGATCTTCTGGCGCGTCACGCTGCCGAACATCAAGTGGGGCCTGCTGTATGGCGCCATCCTGTGCAACGCGCGCGCCATGGGCGAGTTCGGCGCGGTGTCGGTGGTGTCCGGCCAGGTGCGCGGCCTGACCAACACCATGACCCTGCACGTCGAGATTCTCTACAACGAATACCAGTACGCGGCGGCCTTCGCCGTGGCCTCGCTGCTGGCCCTGCTGGCGCTGGTGACGCTGGTGGCCAAGAACCTGGTCGAGTGGCGCAACGCGAAGCAGTTGCAGGCGGCCAATCAGCCTGCCGAGTATCCCGGCCCCGCCGTGGCCATCACGCAGGCCGCCGCCTGACACGGCGTCCGACGGAGACAAACATGAGCATAGAAGTCCGCAACCTGTCCAAGCGCTTCGGTCAGTTCCGCGCGCTCAACGACGTATCGCTGCATATCGAGACCGGCGAGCTGGTCGCGCTGCTGGGGCCATCCGGCTGTGGCAAGACCACGCTGCTGCGCATCATCGCCGGCCTGGAATCGGCCGACTCGGGCAGCGTGCTGTTCGCCGGCGAGGACGCCACCGCCGTGGATGTGCGCCAGCGCCAGGTCGGGTTCGTGTTCCAGCACTACGCGCTGTTCAAGCACATGACCGTGTTCGAGAACGTGGCTTTCGGCCTGCGCGTCAAGCATCGTTCGCAGCGTCCTTCCGAGGACCAGATCCAGCGCAAGGTGCACGATCTGCTGGGACTGGTGCAGCTGGACTGGCTGGCCGATCGCTATCCGGCCCAGCTGTCGGGCGGCCAGCGCCAGCGCATCGCCCTGGCGCGCGCGCTGGCGGTGGAGCCGCGCGTGCTGCTGCTGGACGAACCCTTCGGCGCGCTGGATGCCAAGGTGCGCAAGGAACTGCGCCGCTGGCTGCGCCGGCTGCACGACGAGCTGCACGTGGCCAGCGTGTTCGTGACGCATGACCAGGAAGAGGCGCTGGAAGTGGCCGACCGGGTGGTGCTGATGAATTCGGGCCGCATCGAGCAGGTGGGCACGCCCCGCGAAGTCTGGGAATCGCCCGCCACGCCCTTCGTCTACGGCTTCCTGGGCGACGTCAATTCGCTGGCCGGCGTGGCCACGCGCGGCGTCTGGCAGGGGGCGGGGCTGTCGCTGCCGGCGCCTGAGCTGGCGCAGGCCGATGGCGAGCGCGCCACCGCCTATGTGCGGCCGCATGAATTCGACATCGAGCGCTACCGGCCGGATGGCGAGGGCATCGCGGTGCGGCTGTCGCACGCCTACCTGGCCGGCCCCAGCGCCTATCTGGAACTGGCGCGCCAGGACTCGGACGCCATCATCGAGGCCGAAGTGCCGGAACAGCTGTACCGGGAACTGAACCTGCGCGATGGCGAAACCCTGCTGGCGCGTCCGCGTCGGGCCCGCATATTCACGGTGCAAGCATGACGACGATCGAACTGCCTCCCGAACTGGAAGCCGGCGCGGCGGCGCGCTGGCGCGCGCTGACCGAGACCCTGGCCGACGTGCTGAGCCGCTATCCCGACGCCGCGCTGGCCTCGTCGCTGGCAGCCGAGGACATGGTGCTGACGCACGCCATTTTCGATGCCGGGCTGGGCCTGGAAGTGTTCACGCTGGATACCGGCAGGCTGCACGATGAAACGCTGGGCGTGCTGGACGCGATCCGCCGGCGCTACGGCCGCGAGGTCACGATCTACCGGCCCGACGCGGCCGCCGTTGACGCACACGTGGCGGCGCATGGCGCCTATGCCTTCTACGAAAGCGTCGAGCTGCGCAAGGCCTGCTGCCAGATCCGCAAGGTCGAGCCGCTCAAGCGCGCGCTGGCCGGACGCGGCGCCTGGATCACCGGGCAGCGGCGCGCCCAGTCCGCCACGCGCGGCGAGCTGGCGCGCGAAGAACAGGACGCCACGTTCGGCCTCTACAAGTTCAACCCGCTGGCCGACTGGAGCGAGGCCGAGGTCTGGGCCGTGATCCGCGCGCTGGGCATTCCGTACAACCCGCTGCACGACCAGGGCTATCCGTCCATCGGCTGCGAACCCTGTACGCGCGCCTTGCGGCCGGGCGAAGACCTGCGGGCAGGGCGCTGGTGGTGGGAGTCCTCGGACTCCAAGGAATGCGGCCTGCACGCGGGCAATAGGGTCATCGCCATCGCGCCCGCCGGCGACGCTGGCCGGCCATGAATTCGAAAACCATGATTCAAGGGGAACACCCAATGTCTGCCGTGATTCAACGCAGCCACCTGGACTGGCTGGAATCGGAAGCCATCTTCATCCTGCGCGAGGTCGCCGCCGAGTGCGAACGGCCGGTGCTGCTGTTCTCGGGCGGCAAGGATTCGGTCGTGCTGCTGCGCCTGGCCGAAAAGGCCTTTCGCCCGGGCGGCTTTCCGTTTCCGCTGATGCATATCGACACCGGCCACAACTTCGGCGAGGTGATCGATTTCCGTGACGCGCGCGCTGCCGAACTGGGCGAGACCCTGATCGTGCGCAGCGTCGAGGATTCGATCAAGCGCGGCAGCGTGGTGCTGCGGCGCGAGACCGATTCGCGCAACGCCGCACAGGCGGTGACGCTGCTGGAAGCGATCGAGGAATTCGGCTTCGACGCCTGCATCGGCGGCGCCCGGCGCGACGAGGAAAAGGCGCGCGCCAAGGAGCGCATCTTCTCGTTCCGCGACGAGTTTGGCCAATGGGATCCGAAGGCCCAGCGGCCGGAAGTCTGGAACCTGTTCAACACCCGCGTGCATCGTGGCGAGAACATGCGCGTGTTCCCGATCTCGAACTGGACCGAGCTGGACGTGTGGCAATACATCCAGCGCGAGCGTCTGGCGCTGCCGTCGATCTACTACGCGCACGAGCGCGAGGTGGTGCGGCGCAAGGGATTGCTGGTGCCGGTGACGCGGCTGACGCCGCCGCAGGAAGGCGAGCAGGTCGAGCGGCTGCAGGTGCGCTTTCGCACCGTGGGTGACATCTCCTGCACCTGCCCGGTGGCGTCTGATGCCGCCGACACGGCCGCCATCATCGCCGAGACCGCGGTGACCGACATCACCGAGCGCGGCGCCACCCGCATGGACGACCAGACTTCCGAGGCCTCGATGGAGCGCCGCAAGAAGGAAGGCTACTTCTGATCCCGCGCAAGCACCCGACCGCTCCGGCCGCGCGCCGGGGCTCGCCGGCTTGAAGGCCGGCCGCAAGGAACGCACATGAACGCCATCAACGATTCTTTTCTTTCCAGCGCCGACCGCGGCGTGCTGCGCCTGATCACCGCCGGTTCGGTGGATGACGGCAAGTCCACGCTGATCGGGCGCCTGCTGTACGACAGCAAGGGCGTGTTCGCCGATCAGCTCGATGCCATCGCGCGCGCCAAGTACAAGCGCGTGGCCGGCGACGGCATCGACTTCTCGCTGCTGACGGATGGCCTGGAGGCCGAGCGCGAGCAGGGCATCACCATCGACGTGGCCTACCGCTATTTCTCGACGCCGGCGCGCAAGTTCATCATCGCCGACGCGCCGGGCCATGAGCAGTACACGCGCAACATGGTGACCGGCGCATCCACCGCCGACGTGGCCGTCATCCTGATCGACGCCACCCGCGCGGCCGATGGCAAGCTGCTGCCGCAGACCAAGCGCCACAGCACCATCGCCAGGCTGCTGGGCATCTGCCATATCGTGGTCGCGGTGAACAAGATGGACCTGGTGGAGTGGGACCAGGCCGTGTTCGAACGCATCCGCGCCGCCTACGCCGAGCTGGCGGCCAAGCTGGGCATCGCGCATTTTGACGCGCTGCCGCTGTCGGCGCTGAACGGCGACAACGTGGTTGCGGCGTCGCCCAAGACGCCCTGGTACCAGGGCCAACCCCTGCTGGCGCTGCTGGAGGCGCTGGACGTGCAGAACGACGGCGGCGCCTTGCCGCTGCGCTTCCCGGTACAGCGCGTGGCGCGCCATGACGGCGACCGCAAGGACGACTTCCGCGGCTATGCCGGCCGCGTCGCCAGCGGCGTGCTGCGGCCCGGCGATGCCGTCACGGTGCAGCCGTCCGGCGTGGATGCCGTGGTGAGCCGTGTGCTGGCATTCGACCGCGAACTGGACGAGGCGGTGGCGGGCGATTCCGTCACGGTGGTGTTGGACCGCGACGTGGATGTCTCGC
The DNA here is from genome assembly GCF_018195695.1 of Achromobacter sp. Marseille-Q0513. Taxonomy (NCBI): domain Bacteria; kingdom Pseudomonadati; phylum Pseudomonadota; class Betaproteobacteria; order Burkholderiales; family Alcaligenaceae; genus Achromobacter; species Achromobacter sp. Marseille-Q0513. The sequence continues at coordinate 10,636 of NZ_JAGTJY010000074.1, forward strand.
GCGGTGACGTGATCGCGCATGCGGCCGCGCCTGCGCAGGTGTCGCGCGAGTTCGAGGCCGAATTGTGCTGGCTCGATTCGCAGCCGCTCAATCCGGCGCGCAAGTATCTGCTCAAGTCGGGCACGCGGCTGACGTCGGCGAAGGTGCGCGCGGTGCTGTCGCATCGTGATATCCATGAGCTGCAGGAAGTCGAGAACACGGAAGGCGTGCTGCGCATGAACGACATCGGCCGGGTGTCGTTCACGACGCGCGATGCGCTCGCCGTCGATCGTTATGCGGACGTGCCGGCGACCGGCGCGTTCATCCTGATCGACGAAGCGACGCATCAGACGGCGGCTGCCGGCATGCTGCGCTAAGGGGCCTGCGGATCCGGGGCGCGGAGCGCTTTTTCGTCTCCCCGGATTGCTGTTGTTTTTCTTCCAAAGCTAATGCTGGCGCGGGTTTCCAGCCTATCTCGCAAGATGAAATCGAATTGTCGCAACGGAGCCGGCGTCTTGCGGTAAAGTGGGGCTGTCTTAAGAAAAGTCTTTCGGGGCTTGCTAAAACCACTGTGTTTTTGTACAGTGTTTTCCATGGCAAGCATCGATCATTCTTTTCCCGCCGGTTCTGGGTCCCCGGCTGCCGCCCCCGCCGCCTTGCGCGGTCGGGGTGCGGTTACTAATGTTCGACATCGCTTCCAATCCGACGAACGCGTACAGGTCGACGACGGCTGGTCCGCCTCCGGACTGCCGGCAGATTTCGTAGATCCCGTCCCCGATTTTTCCTCAGAGGCTTCGTCGAGCCTGACCGAGCGCGCCGCCGCCTTTCCTGGCGAAGACGACGCCGCTACGCCGGCCGTTTCCGGCCAGCCCTCCCGAATCGCTCCCGTCATTCCCATCGTGCCCGACCAGCGCCGCGAACCCGCCGCGCCCAAGACCCAGGTCACGGCCGAGGCCGCGCGCAAGATGCTGTCGCGCAACGATTCGCCCGACATTCCCTTCGATGTGGCGGTCAATCCCTACCGCGGCTGCGAGCACGGTTGCGTTTACTGCTATGCCCGTCCCACCCATGCCTACCTAGGCTATTCGCCCGGCCTGGACTTCGAAACCCGGCTGGTGGCCAAGGCCAACGCCGTCGAGGCCCTGCGCGCGGAACTGAGCCGGCCGGGCTACAAGCCGTCGCCCATCAACATCGGCTCGGCCACCGACGCCTACCAGCCCATCGAGCGTGAATGGCGCCTGACGCGCGGCCTGCTGGAACTGATGCTGGAAACCCGGCATCCGCTCACCATCGTCACGAAGAACGCCCTGGTCGCGCGCGACCTGGACCTGCTGGCCGAACTGGCCCGCCACAACCTGGTCGTCGTCTACATGAGCGTCACCACGCTGGACGCGGCCATGGCCCGCAGCCTGGAGCCGCGCGCCGCCGCGCCCTGGCGCCGGCTGGAGGCGGTGCGCAGCCTGACCGACGCCGGCGTGCCGGTGGGCGTGCTGGTGGCGCCCATCATTCCGTTCATCAACGACGAGTCCATGGAACACATCCTGGAGGCCGCCAAGACGGCTGGCGCGCACTACGCCAGCTATACGGTCCTGCGCCTGCCCTGGGAGGTCAAGACCCTGTTCGAGGACTGGCTGCACGCCCATTTCCCGGACCGCGCCCAGCGCGTCCTGCATCGCATCGAAGACCTGCGCAGCGGTCGCCGCAACGATCCCAACTTCGGTTCGCGCATGCGCGGCACCGGCATCTGGGCCGACCTGCTGCGCCAGCGCTTTTCCATGGCCGCGCGCAAGTTGGGCCTGAACCGCAGCCGCCTGCAGCTCAGCTGCGACCAGTTCGTGCCGCCCGCCGCGATCGGCCTGGACGGCGCGCACGATGCCTCATCCTCCGTTTTCCCATCCCCGGCTGGCGCGAAAGCGTCTTCAGGGGTCCCCCATGCCTCGACCGCTGGCATCGCCAGCGGCTATGTCCGTGGCCGCAGCCCGCTGCGCGCCGCGGCCGCCGGGCAGTTGTCGCTGTTCGAGTCGTAGTCCGATCGCGCCGGGCCTGTCGGGCCGGAGCCTGTGTCGTCTAGCCGATGGGCCAAGCGCTTGCGTGGCCATGAATACAAGGAGTTCCCATGAACACCGGAAACCTCTCCGCCATGCCTGATGCGCTGGCGTTGGATCTGAATCCCGCCCGTGGACCGCTGACGCGTCTGCGCGCGCTGGGCGCCCGCCTTGCGGTGTCCATGCCCGGCAAGGCGCAGCCTGCCCGCGCGAGCAGCCGACTGGCGTCGCTGCCGGCCAAGTGGCCGTTTCCCGCGCCCGCCCAGGACGACGCGGCGAGCAAGGGCAAGGCCGGCGAAAGCGCCGCGCGCCTGCCGCGCGAGCGTACGCTGGGCAATGCCACCGTCGAGCCGGTGGCGGATCAGCTCAGCATGAAGAGCAAGGTGGCGGATGTGCTGCTGGTGCTGGCCTGGGGCGCCATGATTCCGGCGCTGATGTGGCTGGGCGCTGCCGGCGGATTCTGACCTTGGCGCAACGCCGGGCATGTCCGGCGCGCAGGGGCAGGGGGGCGATGCTTGCCGTCCAGGATTTTTCAGGTGGACCGGATCCAGCGGGTGCCGATCAGGCGGAGTCGCGCTGAACGGCGCCCGTCAGGCTGAACCGAGCAGGACAACGCCCGCCAGAATGGAGAAGCAGCCCAGCAGTCGGCCGATGCCTACCTTCTCGCGCAGCAGGAACATGCCGGCCAGGGTGCCCAGCATCATCGACATTTCCCGGGCCGGCGCCACCAGGCTCAACGGCGCGCCATCCTGCAGCGCGAACAGCACCAGGATGTAGCCCAGCGGCGACAGGAAGCCCACGGCCAGCGCCAGGTGCCAATAGCCGCGCATCGATTCCCAGTTCTGAGCCCGGCGGCGCAGCATGTGCGGCGTCATCATGGTGGTGCGCGTGACACAGGTGAACCAGTCGAACAGCACGGGGCTGATCAGCAGCACTTTCACGCCGTAGGCGTCGACCACCGTGTAGGCGGCGATGAACAGGCCGATCACCACGCCCCAGCGCACGCCGACCCAGGCCTGGGCCTGGCGGAAGATGGCCAGCCGGCCTTGCGTGGCGATGAGCAACACGCCGATCACCACGCACAGCATGCCGGCGATGCCGCTGGCCTTGGCTGGCTCATTCAACAGGATGAACGCCCCGGTGGTCGAGAGCAGCGGGCCGGTGCCCCGGGCAATCGGATAGACCACGGACAGGTCCGCCACCTGGTAGCCGCGCTGCAGGCACAGGCTGTAGCCCAGGTGCAACAGGCTGGACGTCAGAATGGCGCCGACCACCATCCAGGACCATTGCATGCCGTCGTGCAGCAGCACCCAGACCACCCAGGGCGCGTAGAGCACCGAGGCACACAGGCCGTAGGCGAAGACGAAGGGCGCGCCCACCATGGCGGCTCGCTTGGCCAGAAGGTTCCACGTTGCGTGGGCCATCGCGGCCAGGACGACCAATACCAGGGACGAATACGACATGGTGAGGGAGCTGCTTGGTGACGTGTTTGTTACAAGACCGCAAGGGTACCGCAAATGGGCGGGCAAGGACGCCGGAAGGTTCAGGCCGGCGTTCTTGTCGCCATTCCCGACGACCTGGCATGGAAAATTTGTATAGATGTCTACTCAATAGGGCTCGCAAGATACACCCGCGGGCATGCTCCCGTCCAGTCGCGTCTCCAGACTTGGCTATTTTTGGAAATTCTGGTGTAGAATCATTGGTTTGCCAAATCTCATCCTCTGCTTGCGGCATATCCGTTGTCTGGCGCCCGGGAGTCTTTCCCACGGCAATCCCTATCCCTGGTCTGGGACTTTGGATTTTGGACAACGAACAAAATCGGACGGCAAAAAGTTGTTAGCCCGCAAAGGCAAGATGAACTAGGAGTTTCAATGAACCTCATCGCTATCCTGGAACAGGAAGAAATTGCCCGCCTGACCGGCGGCAAGGCCATGCCTGCTTTTGCTCCTGGCGACACCGTCGTCGTGAGCGTGAACGTCGTTGAAGGCACCCGCAAGCGCGTGCAGGCCTTCGAAGGCGTCGTGATCGCCAAGCGCAACCGCGGCCTGAACTCCGCGTTCACCGTGCGCAAGATCTCGTCGGGCGAAGCCGTGGAACGTACGTTCCAGCTGTACTCGCCGCAGATCGCCGGCATCGAAGTCAAGCGCCGCGGCGACGTGCGCCGCGCCAAGCTGTACTACCTGCGCAACCGCTCGGGCAAGTCGGCTCGCATCAAGGAAAAGCTGGTCAGCAAGCAAGCCTCGGCGGCTTGATCGCTTATCGGCACACGGCCCTATCTGTGTCGGACGCTCACGCTTTCCCGCGTTTTCGTCCGGCACGGATTTCCGGGTTAAAAAGGCACCTGCGAGGGTGCCTTTTTCTTTACACAGAGCCGTATGTCTGATTCCTCGTCCTCCCCGCGGCCCCGACGGCCGCTGGCCCGTCCCGGTTTCGATCCGGCTTCCCAGCCCTGGGTCGTGGCCAATGATTCGCTGCCGGCCGTGCCCGCCGGCCTGCTCACGCCCGCCGCGCTGCGCGGAACGCTGAGCCAGCCTTCCACCTGGAAGCTCGAACTCTCGCGCGACAACGACTTGCGCTATCCCGGCCGCGAAGGCACGCCGGTGCCCGCCGCCGTGCTGATTCCCCTGGTGACCCGAGAGCAGGGCGTCAGCATCCTGCTGACCCAGCGCGCCGCGCACCTGCATGACCATGCCGGCCAGATCAGCTTTCCCGGCGGCCGCATCGAAACCAGCGACCCCACGCCGGAAGACGCCGCGCTGCGCGAGGCGCACGAGGAAACCGGATTGCCGGCCGAGCACGTCGAGGTGCTGGGCAGCATGCCGCCCTATCTGACGGCGACCGGATTCTCCATCATCCCCGTCGTGTCCCTGGTGCGGCCCGGCTTCCAGCTGGCGCCGGACGCGTTCGAGGTGGCCGAGGTGTTCGAGGTGCCGCTGTCCTTCCTGATGGACCCGGCCAATCACCGCCTGTACGAGGCGCGGCTGGACGACGGCCGCGTGCGCCATTACTACGGCATGCCCTATGGGAAGTACTTCATCTGGGGCGCGACCGCTGGCATGCTGCGCAATCTGTACCACCTGCTGAATCACGGCTTCCAGCCGCGTTGAGTGCCTGGCGCGTCGGCGCCAAGTCTCAATACCGCTGCTGGCCCGCTTCGTTCTCTTCCAATACCCGTTGATACAGCGCATAGCGCGCGGGATGGATGGCGCCCGCCTCCAGCGCCGCGACCACGCCGCAGCCCGGCTCATGGCGGTGGCTGCAGTTGTAGAAGCGGCAGGCTTCGATCGGACCGGCGAATTCGGGAAAGCCGCGGATGATGTCCTCGCGGGTCAGGTGCTGCAGGCCGAATGCCTGGAATCCCGGCGAATCGATCAGGTCGCCGCCCGGATCGGGCAGGTGGTACAGCCGCGTGCTGGTGGTGGTGTGCTTGCCCATGTCCAGCGCGGTCGAGTGTTCGCGCGTGGGCGCGGCGGCGTCCGGCACCAGCGCGTTGAGCAGGGTGGACTTGCCCATGCCGCTCTGTCCCAGCAGCAGGTTGGTCTTGCCCGCCAGGCGCGGCGCCAGCAGCGTATGGACCCGCGCCGGTTCCAGCGCGCTCAGCTCGATGATGTCCACGCCCAGCGCCGCGATCGGCGCCAGCCGTTCGCGGGCGGCGGGCAGGGCGTCGGCCAGGTCGGTCTTGTTCAGGATGATGAGCGGCGAGATGCCGGCGCTCCAGGCGCCGGCCAGCGCGCGCCCGGTCAGGTCGTCGGAAAAAGTGGGCTGGACCGCGACCACGATCAGCAGCTGATCGACGTTGGACGCGAATTGCTTGGAGCGCATCTCGTCCGAGCGGTACAGCAGGTTGCGGCGCGGCAGGATCGCATCGATCGCGCCTTCGTCGCTGCCCTGCGGCGTGATGCGGACCCGGTCGCCGACCGTTGCCCCGGCCTTCTTGCCGCGCGGGAAGCACTTGCGCAGGACGCCGTCGTCGAGTTCCACCGTGTAGTGACGGCCATGGGCCGCGATGATGCGGCCTTCGTTCGGCCCGCCGGTGACGGCGGCCGCGGCGCCCTGCTGCGGGCGTTGGGGGGAGCGATCGCGTGCGCTCATGCGGCCGGCGCCATCAGGTGACGGATGCGCACGGCGGCGGGAGGATGGCTGTCGTAGAAGGCGGAATGCACGGGATCGGGCGTCAGGGTGGCGGCGTTGTCGTCGTAGAGTTTGACCAGGGCGGATACCAGTCGTTCGGGCGAGCTTTGCTCGGCGGCATAGCGGTCGGCTTCGAATTCGTCGCGGCGCGAATACCAGCTGGCCAGCGGCGTGAACACGAAGGTGAAGACCGGAATCACCAGGAAGAACAGCAGCAGCGCCATGGCGTCGTTGCGGCCGCCCAGCTGCGGCAGCACGCCCAGCCCCACATAGAACCACGGCTGCTGGGATATCCAGCCCAGCAGCGCGAAGAATACCAGGGCCGCGCCGAAGCTGAAGCAGATGCGCTTGATGATGTGGCGCTTGGCGAAATGGCCGAGCTCATGGGCCAGCACGGCCTCGATCTCGTCGCCGTTCAGGCGCGCCAGCAGCGTGTCGAAGAAGACGATGCGGCGCGAGCGGCCGAAGCCGGTGAAGTAGGCATTGCCATGCGCGGAACGGCGCGAGCCGTCCATCACGAACAGGCCGTTGAGCGCGAAGCCGCAGCGCTGCGCCAGGCGCTGGATGCGTCCGGCCAGATCGGGGTCGGTCAAGGGCGTGAACTTGTTGAACAGCGGGGCGATGAACATGGGATAGATGATGAGCAGCGCCAGGTTGAATACCATCCACAGGCCCCAGGCCCAGGCCCACCAGTACGCGCCGGCGCTGCCCATCAGCCACAGCACGGCGGCGGCCAGCGGCAACCCCAGCACCGCCGCCACCAGCAGGCCCTTGAGCGCGTCCGCCACGAACAGCTCGGGTGTCATGCGGTTGAAACCGAAACGGGCTTCCAATCTGAACTGCCGCCACAGCGTGAACGGCAGCCCCAGCAGGCCCAGCAGCAGCGCCACGGCCACCAGCAGCAGCATCTGGCGCAGGAAGTCATTGCTGGTAAGCTGGCCCACCATCAGGTCGATGGCCTGCAGGCCGCCCAGCAGGGTCAGGCCCACCAGCACGATGGCGTCGTAGGTCCGCTCCAGCATGCCCAGCCGCACGCGCGCCACGGTGTAGTCCGCCGCGCGCTGGTGGCTGGTCAGGCCGATGCGGTGCGAGAATTCGGCTGGCACCTGTTCGCGGTTGCGGGCGACATGGCGGATCTGGCGCGTGGCCAGCCACAGGCGCACGGCAACGTCGATCAGCAGGAAGGCGACGAACAGCAGGGTGAACATGTGCGGGTCGGGGGCTCGGTAAGGGATATGCGAAAATCGCGTGTTTTATAGGCAAATTATATGGCTGTGAACGAAAACCGCCTGGTCTGGCTCGACATGGAAATGACGGGCCTCGAACCTGAGAAAGAACGCATCATCGAAGTCGCCGTCGTGGTGACCGAGCCCGACCTGACCGTGGTCGCGGAAGGCCCCGTGCTGGTGCTGCACCAGCCCGACAGCCTGCTCGACGCCATGGACGACTGGAACAAGTCGACGCACGGCAAGAGCGGCCTGATCGACAAGGTCCGCGCCTCGACCATCAACGAGGCCCAGGCCGAGGATATCCTGCTGGAATTCCTGTCGCAGCACGTGCCGGCCGGCAAGTCGCCGCTGTGCGGCAACACCATCAGCCAGGACCGCCGCTTCATGTTCGCCTACATGCCGCGGTTCGAGAAGTTCTTCCACTACCGCAACCTCGACGTCAGCACGCTGAAGGAACTGGCTCGCCGCTGGGCGCCGGCCGTCTACAAGGGCTTCGAGAAGAAGAGCCGCCACGAAGCGCTGGCGGACATCTACGAGTCGATCGACGAGCTGAAGTACTACCGCGAGCATTTCCTCAAGGTCTGACGGCCCCGGGCGGGCCTCCGGCCCGCCGGCATTCCGGAGCCCGCCATGCCGTCTTGCCATCCCGTCACCCGGATCCGCGAGGCCGAGCGCCAGGCGCTGGCTGCCGGCCGGCAGCTGATGCCGCTGGCGGGCGCGGCCGCGGCCCGCTTTGTGGCGGCCCGGATCGCGCCCGGTACGCCGGTGCTGGCCTTGGCCGGCCCTGGCAACAATGGCGGCGACGCCCTGGTCGCGGCGACCGTGTTGCGGGCGATGGGGCACGACGTGCGCGTGCTGCTGCCCGCCGGCCCGCAGAAACTGCCTCCCGATGCCGCCCGCGCCCATGATGGCTGGGTTGCTGCGGGCGGCGCGACGCTATCCGCGCTGGAACCCGGTTTCGTGCCCGGGCTGGTCATCGACGGCCTGTTCGGCATCGGCCTGAACCGTCCCCTGGACGCCGATTGGCAGGCGCTGGTGGACGCGGTCAATCGCTGGGGCGGGCCCGTGCTGGCGCTGGATGTGCCCAGCGGCGTGGACGCGGATACCGGCGTAGCGCTGGGACGTCCGATCCAGGCGCGCTGGACCCTGTCCTTCATCGCGCGGGCGCGGGGGCTGGAGCTGCCGGGATCCGGCGCCGGCGCCATCGGCGAGCGGCATCTGGATACGCTGGATGTGGTCATGCCGTCCGAGGCGGACGACGTCTGAATCCGATCCACCGGATCGTGGCGCGCAGGCAGTCCGACGGCCCGCCGCGCCGGGCGTGACGCTAAATGGGGCGGCGCATCCGGCCCCGGATCCAATGATTTTTCATCGAATCAGGCCGGTCGGCCGCCGAAGCGCGCCTCCACGTCCGCCGTGAGCGGCGTGTAGCGCTCATTGTCGCGGGCGGCCAGCGCGTCCAGGTGCGCTTCCGAGGCGTCGAACACGCGCCAGTAGAGACGCCCGCAGAGTTCGCGCGCCGCGCGTCCGGGCCAGTTGTCGGGCAGCATCGGGCCGGGCAGGTGGGGGTCGTGCAGGACGATCCGGCGCCAATTGTGCAGCAACAGGACGCGGATGACGAAGGCTTCGGCGGGCGAGGGCGGCGCTTCCAGCAGTTTTTCCAGCGGCCCGAAATTCTTGCTGAACGCCCGGTATTGCTCGGCCACGTCGTCCAGGTTCCAGCACTGGGAGGCCAGGCTGGCTATCGGCAGGCCGCCGGCATCGGCCAGGTCGCGCGCCGACAGCACCAGGGCGCGGTCGGGAATGCCGAGCTTTTCCAGGATGTCATGCGCCGCGCTGGCCTGGGTATGCGGATGGGCGAACAGCCCCGGCGCGATCATGCCGAAGCCTTCCCACACCAGTTCCCGGCGCAGCTCGGCGCGCTCGGCCAGTCCATTGCCGATCCGGGGCAGGGCCACCAGCGTCCATTCCCCGTTCCAGTCCTGCGGCGCGCCTTCGTAGATGCGCTGCGAGGCGTGCGCCGTGTGGCGTTGCCCCTGCTCCGAAATCAGGTACAGGCTGCGGCGGCCATGCCGTTCCGATTGCAGCCAGTTCTGCGCGACCAGGCGAAAGACGCTGGTGCGCAGCAGCCGCTCATTGATGCCCAGCGGCGCCAGCAGCTCGATCAGGTCGCCCAGCCAGATGGCGCCGCCGTGCGGCGCCAGCGCATCGCCCAGCAGGCTGACGCAGAGCGATTTTGCCCGGGGCGGATCGCTCTTGATCAAGCGCGACAGAAAGCGGTCCAGGGGCGACTGAGGGTTTGCCATAAGTAGGGCCGCGGGCGGCCGGTATCGAGTTCGGCAATATGATACATAAATCCAATGTGATACAGATTTGAGTTTGACAATGGATTTTTTGTATTAAATAATCGCCGTATGACATGACGGCACTGCGCGGCGCCAGCTTTGCGTTTTCGCAAACCGTCTCAAGGAGACACACATGTACGCTCAACTCGTCGAGACCGGCGTCAAGCAGGTCAAGTCCGCCGACCAGCTCGAGGGCGCGGAACAGGCCTTCCAGCGCCGCATTGACGATGGCGTGCGCATCGAGGCCAAGGACTGGATGCCCGACGCCTATCGCAAGACGCTGGTGCGCCAGATCTCGCAGCATGCGCATTCCGAAATCGTGGGCATGCTGCCCGAAGGCAACTGGATCACCCGCGCGCCCTCGCTCAAGCGCAAGGCCATCCTGCTGGCCAAGGTCCAGGACGAGGCCGGCCACGGCCTGTACCTGTACAGCGCCGCCGAGACACTGGGCGTGTCGCGCGACGACCTGATCGACGACCTGCACAGCGGCCGCGCCAAGTACTCCAGCATCTTCAATTACCCCACGCTCAGCTGGGCCGACATCGGCATGATCGGCTGGCTGGTCGACGGCTCGGCCATCATCAACCAGATCCCGCTGTGCCGCTGTTCCTACGGCCCCTATGCGCGCGCCATGGTGCGCGTCTGTAAGGAAGAGTCCTTCCACCAGCGCCAGGGCTACGACCTGCTGATGCAGATGTGCCTGCACGGCACGCCCGAGCAGAAGGCCATGGTGCAGGACTCGCTGAACCGCTGGTGGTGGCCCGCGCTGATGATGTTCGGTCCCAGCGACGCCGATTCGCCCAACAGCGCCCAGTCCATGGCCTGGAAGATCAAGCTCTTCACCAACGACGAGCTGCGCCAGAAGATGGTGGACCAGACCGTGCCGCAGGCCGAGTACCTGGGCCTGACCGTGCCCGATCCCGATCTCAAGTGGAACGCCGAGCGCGGCCACTACGACTTCGGCGAGATCGACTGGAACGAGTTCTACGCGGTCATCAAGGGCAACGGCCCCTGCAACCGCGAACGCCTGGCCGCCCGCGTCAAGGCGCACGAAGACGGCGCCTGGGTGCGCGATGCGCTCGTCGCCCACGCCGACAAACAGGCGACACGCAAAGCCGCGTAGGGGGTGGGCCCACCCCCGAAGCGCTGCGCGCGCCCCCCCTCAAGGGGGCGTCGCTGCGGACCGGCAAAGCCGGCTCCGCGCGACCCGGATGGGGCGATACCCGGTTGCGGGTGAGAAGCCAGCAGCAGGAACAACTGATTTTCAGGCCTATTTTTTATCCATTGCAGACCAGGACGCGCATCGCGCGCCCGGCACCGAGGACATCCATCATGAGCAAAGACTGGCCCCTGTGGGAAGTGTTCATCCGCAGCCAGCACGGCCTGGCGCACAAGCATGTGGGCAGCCTGCACGCACCCGATGCCGAAATGGCCATCAACCATGCGCGCGACGTCTACACGCGCCGCAACGAAGGCCTGAGCATCTGGGTCGTGCGCGCGTCGGACATCTCGGCCAGCAGCCCCGGCGACAAGGATCCGCTGTTCGAGCCGGCCAACAGCAAGGTCTACCGGCATCCCACGTTCTTCCCGATGCCCGAAGAAATCAAGCACATGTAAGGCGGGAGGGGGAGACATGGACAAGCATTTCTTTGAATTCCTGCTGCGCATGGGCGACACCACGCTCATCCTGTCGCAGCGCCTGGGCGAATGGACCGGCCACGGCCCCATCCTCGAAGAGGATCTGGCGCTGACCAACACCGCGCTGGACCTGCTGGGCCAGGCCCGCATGTGGCTGACCCTGGCCGGCGAGGTCGAAGGCGCGGGCCGCGACGAAGACGCGCTGGCCTATCTGCGCGACGCGCACCAGTTCCACAACGCGCTGCTGGTCGAGCGCGCCAACGGCAACTACGCCGACACCATGGCGCGCCAGTTCCTGTTCGACGTCTGGCACTACTTCCTGCTGCAGAAGCTGGAGCAGTCCGCCGACGAACGCGTCGCGGCCATCGCCGCCAAGGCGCTCAAGGAAGTCACCTATCACGTGCGCCGTTCTTCGGACATGGTGGTGCGCCTGGGCGACGGCACGGCCGAAAGCCACGCCAAGATGCAGGCCGCCATCGACGACGCCTGGCGCTTCACGGGCGAGCTGTTCTTTGACGACGCCGTGGACCAGGACCTGGCCGCGCGCGGCATCGGCTGTCTGCTGTCCGAGCTGCGCGAGCCCTGGGCCCGCCACGTGGCCGAAGTGCTGGGCGAGGCCACGCTGTCCGTGCCGGACGCCGCAGCCGCCGGCCATCCCGCCCATCGCGGCGGCCGCCAGGGCCGGCACAGCGAGGAACTGGGCTACGTGCTGGCCGAGATGCAATTCCTGCCGCGCGCCTATCCGGGAGCCAAGTGGTGAACGCCATGGCGCCCGTGTCCGCCGGCCAGGTCTTCGACTGGCTGCAGGAAGTGCCGGATCCGGAGATCCCCGTGCTTTCCGTGGTGGACCTGGGCGTGGTGCGCGACGTGAGCTGGGACGGCGAGACCTGCGTGGTCGTGATCACGCCCACCTACTCGGGCTGTCCGGCCATGCGCGAGATCACGCAGGACATCGCGGCCACGCTGGCGCGGCACGGCGTCGACGACGTGCGCGTCGAGACCCGCCTGGCGCCGGCCTGGACCACCGACTGGATGAGCGAGAAGGGCCGCGCCGCGCTCAAGGGCTACGGCATCGCCGCGCCCGCCGAGCGCGCCGTCGACATCTCCGGCATCAGCCGCCGCCGCGCCGCGCCCGCCATCGAGTGCCCGCGCTGCGGCTCGCGCGACACGCGCCTGGTCAGCGATTTCGGCTCCACGTCGTGCAAGGCGCTGTACCGCTGCGTCGCCTGCCACGAGCCCTTCGATTATTTCAAGACCCACTGAGTGGTTGAGACAATGAGCCAGAACCAATTCCATTCCCTGAAGGTCGCCTCGGTCGCGCGCAACACGCGCGACGCCGTGGTGGTGACGTTCGACCTGCCCGAGACGCTGGTCGACGAGTTCGCCTTCCTGCCGGGCCAGTACCTGACCCTGCGCACCCAGCTCAACGGCGAAGAGCTGCGCCGCTCGTATTCGATCTGTTCGGCCCCCAGCGACAAGCGCCTGCGCGTGGCGATCAAGCGGGTGGACGAGGGCGCGTTCTCCAGCTGGGCCAACCATGAGCTGCAACCCGGCCAGACCCTGGAAGTGATGGCGCCGGCGGGCAATTTCACCGTCGATTTCTCGCCCGAGCAGGAACGCCACTACGTGGCCTTCGCCGTCGGCAGCGGCATCACCCCGGTGTTTTCGCTGGTCAAGACCGCGCTGTCGACCGAGCCCAAGAGCAAGTTCACGCTGTTCTTCGGCAACCGCGCCTCGTCGGCCGTGCTGTTCCGCGAGGAAATCGAGGACCTGAAGAATCTGTACATGGACCGCTTTTCGCTGGTCTATGTCATGAGCCGCGAAACCCAGGACATCGAACTGTTCAACGGCCGCCTGGACGGCGACAAGGTCGACCAGCTCATGTCGGCCTGGATGAGCCCGGCCGATATCGATTACGCTTTTGTCTGTGGTCCGCAGACCATGACCGAGAGCGTGGTCGAGCGCCTGCAGGCCCGCGGCATTCCGAAGTCGAACATCAAGTTCGAGCTGTTCGGCGCGCCCAAGGGACCGCGCGCCCTGCGCACCGGCCAGGAAGCCCGACAGGCTCCCGGCAAGGGGCAGTGCGAGGTCACCGTGGTGCAGGACGGCCACAGCAGGATGTTCGTCATCGACAAGAACAAGGACAGCGTGCTGGATTCGGCGCTGGCGCAAGGGATAGAGCTGCCGTACTCGTGCAAGGGCGGGGTGTGTTCCACCTGCCGCTGCAAGGTCGTCGAGGGCGAGGTGGACATGGACGCCAACTTCGCGCTGGAAGACTACGAGGTCGCGCGCGGCTTCATCCTCAGCTGCCAGAGCTTTCCGGTCAGCGACCGCCTGGTCATCGACTTCGACCAGGAAACCTGAGCCGGCGTCCGCCAGGCCGACATCATTCATTTTGGAGAGACACAGTGTCAGAGCAATTCTTCGAGCGTCATCAGGCCCTGCTGGAACAGGCCATGGCCGCCGCCGCGCTGCGCGGCTACTGGAGCCCGTTTGCCGAGTCGCCCAGCCCGCGCAACTACGGCGAGACCGCCAATGACGACGGCCGCGCCGCCTTCGAGGCGCTGCGCGGCAAGCCCTTCCCGCTGGACCTGCCGGGCGCCGAAGGCAGCGTGGGCGGCGAGGCTTCGCCCTACGGCTTCGACCTGGGCATCACCTATCCGCGCGTGCCCGCCGCCAAGCTGGTGGCCGCGTCGTCCAAGGCGCTGGAACAATGGCGCCGCGCCGGCCCGCGCGCCTGGGTCGGCGTGTCGATGGAAATCCTGTCGCGCCTGAACAAGCTGAGCTTCGAGATCGCCTACGCGGTGCAGCACACCACCGGCCAGGGCTTCATGATGGCCTTCCAGGCCGGCGGCCCGCACGCGCAGGACCGCGGCTTCGAGGCCGTGACCTACGCGTGGCAGGAAATGTCGCGCATCCCCGGCATCTCGGTCTGGGAAAAGCCGCAGGGTAAGAACGATCCCATCCGCATGGAAAAGCACTTCACCGTGGTGCCGCGAGGCGTGGCGCTGGTGATCGGCTGCTCCACCTTCCCGACCTGGAACGGCTATCCCGGCCTGTTCGCCAGCCTGGCCACGGGCAATACCGTCATCGTCAAGCCGCATCCGGGCGCGATCCTGCCGCTGGCCATCACCGTGAAGGTGGCGCGCGAAGTGCTGGCCGAAGCGGGCTTCGATCCCAACGTGGTGCTGCTGGCCGCGCATGCCGCCGGCGATGAAACCGCGCAGCAGCTGGCGCTGGATCCCGCCGTCAAGATCGTCGACTTCACCGGCAGCAGCGCCAACGGCAACTGGCTGGAAGACAACGCCCGCCAGGCCCTGGTCTACACCGAGAAGGCCGGCGTCAACCAGGTCATCATCGACTCGGCCAGCGACCTGAAGGGCGTGGCGCGCAACCTGGCGTTCTCGCTGGCCCTGTACTCGGGCCAGATGTGCACGGCGCCGCAGAACATCTACGTGCCGCGCGACGGCATCCAGACGCCGGAAGGCCGCGTCAGCTTCGACGAGGTCGCGGGCGCCCTGGCCGCCGCGCTGGAAAAGACCACCGCCGACGCCGCCCGCGCGGTCGAGCTGACCGGCGCGATCCAGAACGAAGGCGTGGTCGAGCGCATCGAGAAGGCCCGCGCGCTGGGCCTGCCGGTGCTGGCCGACAGCAAGCCGCTGGTCCATCCGCAATTCGAGAACGCCCGCGTGCGCACGCCGCTGCTGCTGTCCGCCCAGGCCGGCAATCCGGCCATCGGCCAGGAGTGGTTCGGTCCCATCGCCTTCGTGGTGGCCACCGATTCCACCGAGCACAGCATCCAGCTGGCGCGCGACAGCGTGATCCGCCATGGCGCCCTGTCGCTGTCGGCCTACACCACCGACGACGCCGTCGCCGAGCGCATCCAGGACGCGGCCGAAGTGTCGGGCGTGGCCCTGTCGCTGAACCTGACGGGCGCGGTGTTCGTCAACCAGACCGCGGCCTTCAGCGATTTCCACGGCACCGGCGCCAACCCCGCCGCCAATGCCGCGCTGTCGGACTCGGCCTTCGTCGCCAACCGCTTCCGCGTGGTTCAGACTAGAAAACACGTGTGACCCCCCCGAAGCGCTGCGCGCTTCCCCCCAGGGGGCGCCGCTACGGACCGGCAGAGCCGGATCCGTGCGGCCCCGATTGTGTGAGACCTCGCTGCGATGGCGCCCGGCGCTATGGATGACTGACATGAGCTATCAAGATATTCAATTCGATCTGTCTGGCGGCATTGCGCGCCTGACGCTGAATCGCCCGGACAAGCTGAACAGCTTCACCGCCAACATGCACGGCGAAGTGGCCGATGCGATGACGCGGGTGGAGAACGAAGGCGCGCGCGTGCTGGTGCTGACTGGCGCCGGCCGCGGTTTCTGTGCCGGGCAGGATCTGAGCGAGCGCCGGCCCGCGGCCGATGGCACGCCGCCGGATCTGGGCGAGACCGTCGACAAGTTCTACGGTCCGCTGGTCCGCCGCATCAACGCGCTGCCC
>NZ_JAGTJY010000075.1:0-25684 GCF_018195695.1 Achromobacter sp. Marseille-Q0513
ATCTCTTCGGGCTGCACGCCGCCGACGCGGAACAGGTTGCGGTCCAGCATCTGCGTCTTGGTGGCGCTGACCACCACGCGCACGCCGCCGATGCGCAGCGTGGCCACGGCGCCCAGGTCCACGTCCATGCCGTTCATCATGGGGCCGTCAAAGCGCAGCCGGCCCGGCGACAGCGTCTCGACCGTGAACTCGCCCTCGAAGGGGGCGTCGCCGGCCACGCCGGATTGCCCGCCCAGGCGCAGGCGCAGCTTGGCGCCGACGCCGGCGGCCACCGCCTGTCCCACCACTTCGGGGTCGTAGAACAGGCCCAGCGCGGCGTTCTGCGCGTCGGCCTCGACCAGCGCGCGCAGCATGCCGGTGGTGTTGGCGTCGCCGCCCGCGCCGGGATTGTCCTGCGTGTCGGCGATGACCACCGGGCGCGAGGCGCCGGCGGCCAGGGCCTGGGCGCGGCGCACGGCCTCGGCGGGTTCCAGGAAGTCGGGCGACCATTGCGGTTCCAGCGCCAGCACGCGCTGGTATAGCGTCTCGGCGGCCTGTTCGGCGGCGGCCGCGTCGGTGCCGTAGGCCCAGACCACCGGGCCGCATTCGTCGAAGTCGGCAGCCGGGAAGCCCGGCGCGAAGGAGATCGACGTCACGCCCGGCGCCTGTTCCAGCTGCGCCAGTTCTTCGTAGACGCCGCGCGACGGCTGCAGCAGGGTGCACATGCCGTTGATCGGGATCAGGAAGGGCAGGCGGCGCTCGGCGCGGTGCCAGTTGGCGCCGGCTTCGAGGCGGGCCAGCAGCAGGCGGGCGGCGTGCTCGCCGGTGTCGGCCATGTCCACGTGCGGGTAGGTGCGGAAGGCGGCCAGGCCGTCGGCCTCGCCCAGCATCTGCGCGGTGACGTTGGCGTGCAGGTCCAGGCTGGCGATGACGGGCACGGCCGGGCCGACGGCCTGGCGCACGCGCGCCAGCAGCTCGCCTTCGCCGTCGTCCAGATGCTCGGCGACCATGGCGCCGTGCAGGTCCAGGTAGACGGCGTCGTAGCCGCCTGCGCGCGCCGCCTCGACGATCTCGCCGGCGATGCGCTCATAGGCGTCGGTGGTGACATGGGCGGACGGGCTGGCGCCGGCCCAGATCACGGTGCGCACCGTGTGGCCCTGCGCCACGACGGCGTTGATGAAGCCGCCGGCGGGGATGTTCACCTGCCGCAGCGCCAGCATGGCCTCGCCGCGCACCATGGCGGGAAAGCCCTCGCCGCGGACGAAGTTGTCGTAGCCGGCCTTGGACGGCGCGAAGGTATTGGTTTCGTGCTGGAATCCGGCAACCAGGATGTGCATGATGGGTTTCCTGTCGTGGCGTTCAGGCGCGCGCGGTCGCGTGCGCGGATTGGGACGGGCGGTTGACCAGCAGCAGCAGGGCGCCGGCCACCAGCAGGGCGGAGATCGCGTACAGGCCGCCGGCCAGCGAGCCGGTCGATTCCTTGACCCAGCCGATGATGGACGGGCTGAGGAAGCCGCCCAGGAGGCCGATGCTGTTGATCAGCGCGATGCCGCCGGCGGCGGCCTCGCCCTTCAGGTATTGCGAGGGAATCGCCCAGAACACCGTGTAGGAAGCCCACATGAAGCCGGTGGCCAGCGTGATGGCGGCCAGCGACAGCGCGAACTGGGTTGGCGCGGCGGTGGCCACGCACAGGGCGACGCCGGCCAGCAGGGCGGGCACCAGCGTGTGCCAGCGGCGTTCCTGCATGCGGTCGGAACTGCGCGCGAACAGCAGCATGAAGGCGGCCGCGGCGATGTAGGGCACGGCCGAGTACAGGCCGATTTCCATGGTGTCCTTCACGCCGGCCAGCTTGAGCAGCGTGGGCAGCCAGAAGCTGACCGCATAGATGCCGCAGATCAGGCAGAAGTAGGTCAGCGCCATGCCGTAGATGGCGGGGTCGCGCAGCACCTGGCGGAAGGCGTGCTTCTGCTGGCCCGAGCGCGCGTCCAGGTCGGCGGCCAGCAGCGCCTTTTCTTCGGCGCTGAGCCACTTGGCCTGGGCGGGCTTGTCGTCCAGGTAGCGGTAGGCGACGATGCCGATCAGCACACAGGGCAGGCCTTCCAGCAGGAACATCCATTGCCAGCCGTCCAGGCCGTGCGCGCCGGAGAAGGCCGTCATGATCCAGGCCGACACCGGGCCGCCGACGATGCCGCCGATGGGGCCGGCCAGCATCACCACCGCCATGACGCCCGCCATGCGCGACTGCGAATACCAGTAGGTCAGGTAGAAGATCATGCCGGGCGCGAAGCCGGCCTCGAACACGCCGAGCATGAAGCGCAGCACGTAGAAGCTCCATTCGCCCTGCACGAACAGCATGGACGCCGAGGTCAGGCCCCACAGCACCATGATGCGGCTGATGGTGCGGCGCGCGCCGATGCGGGCCAGCAGCAGGTTGCTGGGCACCTCGAACATCACATAGCCCAGGAAGAAGATGCCGGCGCCCAGTCCATAGACGGCGTCGGAGATGCCGATGTCCTGCTGCATCTGCAGCTTGGCGAAGCCGATGTTGATGCGGTCCAGGTAGGCAAAGACGTAGCACAGCAACAAGAACGGCAGCAGGCGCCACGTGATCTTGCGGTACAGCGGTCCCAGGCGCGGGTCGGCGCCCGGCGTGGCGGGATGGGGCATTGCATGTCTCCTGCGCGGGTCTGCGCCCGCGGTCGATAAAGGTAGCCGCGGCGCCGGAAGGGGCCGTGGAGGCGCAATTATCGGAAGGGCAGTGTGTTCGAAGCAATGACCTGGAATATGAATTATCGTTGCCTAATAGGCAACGAATGGGCAAGAAAAGGAACCGATATGCAGGAAATCAGCCAGAGCCGCTTGCGCTACTTCCATGAGGTGGTCGCCTGCGGCTCGGTGCGCGGCGCGGCCGAGAAGCTGGACACGGCGGCCTCGGTGGTCAGCCGCCAGATCCAGCTGCTGGAGAAGGAGCTGGGCGTGGCGCTGTTCGAGCGCCGCTCGCGCGGACTGACGCCGACCGAGGCGGCGGACATGCTGCTGGAGTACTACCGCGCCTGCCGCGCGCAACAGGAGCATCTGGGCGCGCGGCTGCAGGAACTGCGCGGCATGCAGCGCGGCAGCGTGCAGCTGATGATCAGCGAGGGCTTCATCGACAGCCTGATGGAGCATGTGATCGGCCCGTTCTGCATCGAGCATCCGCGCATCAACATCAGCGTCAACGTCGGCTCGGTCAACGAGGTGGTCGAGGCCGTGGCCTCGGACGCCGCCCATATCGGCCTGGCCTATAACCCGCCGGTGGATCCGCGCCTGCGCTGCCGCGCCAGCCGCAAGCACCCGGTCTGCCTGCTGACCCGTCCGGACCACGCGCTGGCGCGCCATCGCGCGCCGCTGACCATCGCCGACATCCTGCCGTATCCCTTCGCGCTGATGTCCGCGCCCTACGGGTTGAGGCAGGCGGTGGACCTGCTGGAGTTCACCGAGCGCATCCACCTGACGCCCAGCCTGACCACGAACTCGCTGCGCGTGCTCAAGCAGTACGCGATGAGCGGCGCCGGCGTGACGCTGATGCCCAATCTGGGCGTGCATCACGAGGTGGCCAGCGGCGAGCTGGTGGCCCTGCCCATCGCGCATCCGATCCTGAGTTCGCCGGAATGCCAGGCGCTGCTGCGGCTGGGCCGGCCGCTGTCGTCGGCGGCGAGCGAACTGATGCGCCGCATCGAGCAGGGGCTGCCGGCCTTCTGCGAGGAGGTTCCGGGCAAGGGCCGCAAGGCCAAGACCGGCCAATGACGCGGGTTTCCGGGAACAATGCGCTGGAAAACGTCACCCATGGCTGATGTAAATGCGGAAATGGCGGTATCAGGCCGTTTCGGGGCAGATCTTGCCTGCTTCGGATAAGATCCAGATACACCCGGAGGTAGTCATCATGTCGGTCATGTCCGATATCAAGATCCGCCCGCTGGAGCGCGGCGACCTGCACTTCGTGCACAAGATCAACAACAACGACGTCATCATGCGGTACTGGTTCGAGGAACCCTACGAGGCCTACGACGAACTGGTTGCCCTGTACGACCGCCACCTGCACGACCAGAACGAGCGGCGCTTCATCATCGAGCGCGACACCGGCGAGCCGGCGGGGCTGGTCGAGCTGGTCGAGATCGACTACATCCACCGCCGCGCGGAATTCCAGATCATCATCGCGCCCAGCTATCAGGGGCGCGGCTATGCCAAGGCGGCCACGCGAATCGCGGTGGGCTATGCCTTCCGCGTGCTGAACCTGCACAAGGTCTACCTGGTGGTGGACAAGGACAATGCCGCCGCCGTCCATATCTATGAGCGTTGCGGCTTTCGCATCGAGGGTCTGCTGAAGGAAGAGTTCTTCTCCAACGGCGCCTATCGCGATGCCTATCGCATGGCGTTGTTGCAGCATGATCATCTGCGCGAGGTCGGCCCGGGCGCGCCGGACGCGCCGGTGCTGCGCGACTGGCCGCAGGAAGAGCAGGCCGGCTGAGTCCGGACGTACGCTCAGGTCCGGCCCCGGGGCGGCGCGCTGTCCCGGGGCCTTGTATTTGGTGGAACCCGGCCGGCTTCAGCCTTCCCGGCCGGAAACGCCTTCCCAGTTCAGGCCGAACTTCAACAGGTACTTGCGCAGCCGGTCGGCGTCATTGACCACGGTGCGCTGGGTGCGCGAGCGGTCATAGAGCTTGCGGCCCGCCTCGGACAGCGAGTCCGATGCCCGGCACACGCCGATGACGGCTTCCAGCTGCATGCGGTCGAACAGGTCCAGCGCGTCGGCCGCGCCATCGGGCAGCAGGGCGTCCAGGCGGGTCTTGCCATCGCCGTTGCCGCTGCCGTTGCCGGCGGGCGCGCCGCGCTGCCACAGCCAGTGCAGGCGCTGGATCTCGGCTTCCACCAGCTCCACCGGTATGCGTCCGCCGTCGGCCAGCGTTGCCAGCCGTGTCACGCTGGCCGACAGGTCGCGAAAGTTGCCGGTCCATTTGGCCTCGGCCGACTTGGCGAATTTCAGGTAGCGCGTCCGCGCCTCGGCATTGAAGCGGACCACGGCGCCGGTTTCCTCGGCGGATCGCATCAGCAGGTGATCGACGTTGGGCTCGATGTCCTCGGGCCGCTGCGCCAGGCCGGGCAGGGCATAGGACCACAGGTTGATGCGCGCATACAGGTCTTCGCGAAAGCGCCCTTGCGCCACGTCCACGCGCAGGTCGCGGTGGGTGCCGGCGATCAGCTGGAAATCGCTGCTGGTCTCGCGGTCGCTGCCCATGGGCAGGAAGCGCTTTTCCTCCACGGCCTTGAGCAGCATGGCCTGTTCGTCCAGGCCCAGCTCGCCGATCTCGTCCAGGAACAGCACGCCCTGGTGAGCGGTGCGCAGCAGGCCGGCCCGGTCGGCGGCCGCGCCGGTGAAGGCGCCTTTCTTGTGGCCGAACAGCGTCGAGGCGGCGCTGTCGCCGCGCAGCGTGGCGCAATTGACCTCGACGAACTCGCCCTGCACCTGATGGCGGGATTTCTTCAGTTCGTACATGCGCCGCGCCAGATGCGACTGGCCCGCGCCGGTGGGGCCGGTCAGCAGGATGGGCGCCTGCGAGCGCACCGCCACTCGCTCGATTTCCTCGATCAGCCGGTTGAAGGCCGGGTTGCGCGTGGCAATGCCGCTCTTGAGGAATTCCAGCGCGTCGTCCCGCGCCTGGTTGAAGCGCCGGGCCAGCACATCGTAGCGCGACAGGTCAAGGTCGATCAGCGTGTACTTGCCGGGGCTTTCGCCCGCCTGCTTCCTGGGCGGGGCCGTTTGCAGCAGTACGCCGGGAATGGCGCGCGACTCCACCATCAGGAACATGCAGATCTGCGCGACGTGGGTGCCGGTGGTGATGTGCGCCCAGTACTGCTCGCGCTCGGGATCGAAGCGGTAGCCGCGCGTCCAGTCGTACAGCGCCGCGTACATCTCGCCGAAGTCCCAGGGATCGGCGAAATCCATCGGGATCAGATTCACGATGGTGTCGGGCGACAGATTGGCGATGTCCTGCTCCACCACCTGCGCCAGGGCCTTGTAGCGCGTCGGGTAGAACAGCTCCAGGCGGTCGATCAATGTGTCCTCGTGCTGGACCAGCGATACCGTGGGCCGCCATTTCGACCAGCGGCCCGCGCCCTGGCCGGCATCCAGCTGGGTGCCCAGGAAGCCGATGACGACGTTCTTCTTTTGCATGAGTCGGGATAGCTTATTAGATAAATAGCTAGCCAATATTCTATATAAATCAGAAGTGAAGAATTGGCCTGGATTCTGTTGATCGCTGAGAAAAATAATTAATCGTTTGAAAATCAATGGTTTGGAAAATTCTTCAAGCGCTGGGCTGAAAGCTGGCACGCCCTTTGCATAAGGAAAGGCATAGACGACAAATCGTATGCAAGAAGGAGAATGCTCCATGGTCAACACGCAACTCTTCCAGTCCCAGCGCGGCGCGATGCTGCCGGCGGCCCTGGATACCAATAACGAACTGGCGCCGGCCTATGCGTTCAGCCCGCGCCACCAGCTGGCCCAGCTCGCCGCCACCGGCTGCCTGCGCCAGACGTTCTACGCCCAGGCGCAGGACCAGCTCGATCGCGTGATGGCGCTGGCGGCCGAGGTGGATCCGGCCTTCGTGGCCAGGACAGCGGTCTATGCCCGCGAGTCCGGCCATATGAAGGACATGCCGGCCTTGCTGGCCGCGATCCTGGCGGTGCGCGACCTGGAGCTGCTGGCGCAGGTGTTCCCGCGAGTGGTCGACAACGGCAAGATGCTGCGCAATTTCGTGCAGATCCTGCGCAGCGGCGCCGTGGGGCGCAAGTCGCTGGGCACGCGGCCCAAGAAGCTGGTGCAGCGCTGGCTGCTGGAGGCCACCGAAAAGCAGCTGCTGAACGCGGCCGTGGGCAATGCGCCTTCGCTGGCGGACGTGGTCAAGATGGTGCATCCCAAGCCCGCCGAGGCCTGGCGCGCGGCCTGGTTCGCCTGGCTGATCGGCAAGCCCCATGACGAGGCCGCGCTGCCGCCCGCGACGCAGGCGTTCGAACGCTTCAAGCGCGATGCCACGGGCGAGCCGCCGGACGTGCCGTTCCAGATGCTGACTTCGCTCGGCATGACGCCGGCCCAGTGGGCGCAGGTCGCGCGGGTCGGGTCCTGGCAGATGGTGCGCCAGAACCTGAACACCTTCGCGCGCCACGGCGTGTTCGAGCAGCCCGGCATGGCCAAGGCCATCGCCGCCAAGCTGCGCGATCCGCAGGCCGTGGCCCGGGCGCGGGTGCTGCCTTACCAGCTGATGTCGGCCTTCAAGGCGGCGGGCGAGACGGTGCCGGCGGTGGTGCAGGACGCGTTGCAGGACGCGATGGAACTGGCGATCGCCAACGTGCCCAGCCTGCACGGGCGGGTGGTCGTGTGTCCCGACGTGTCGGGGTCCATGCGTTCCTCGGCCACGGGCTGGGCCGGTTCGGCGACCTCGACCGTGCGCTGCATCGACGTGGCCGCCCTGGTGGCCGCCGCCGTGCTGCGCAAGAATCGCCGGGCCCGCGTGCTGCCGTTCGACTTCGACGTGGTCGACGTGCGCATGAATCCGCGTGATTCGGTCATGACCAACGCGCAGAAGCTGGCCGGCATCGGCGGCGGCGGCACCAGCTGCAGCGCGCCGCTGGCTCGCCTGACCCGCGAGGGGGCGCAGGTGGACCTGGTGATCCTGGTCTCGGACAACGAGTCCTGGATGGATGCGCGGCGCAGTGGCGCCACCGCGACCATGCGTGAATGGGAGACGCTCAAGCAGCGCAACCCGGGCGCGCGACTGGTGTGTATCGACATCCAGCCGCATGCGACCACGCAGGCGGCGGAACGCGCGGACATCCTGAACGTGGGCGGTTTTTCCGACGCCGTGTTCGAGATGATCGCCAACTTCGCCGAGGGGCGCATGGGCGCCGGCCACTGGGTCGGCGAGATTGAAGCGGTGACGCTGGGCGTGCAATAGGGCGCCCGGCGGATCCAAAGGAACAAGCAGTATCGATTACGCGCGAATGCCGGCAGGACTACATCGGATGCCACGGGGTTCAAATCCCCAGGCCGGGAAACCGGAGCAGGCTACGTCTTGCCAATCTGGTCGCGCACCGTCTTGCTCCGGGGGAGGATCCTCCGGGGCGGGTTGGACGAATGCGAACGGGACTACATCTTCCAATTGTCCGTCTCGTTCATGAACTAGTCGTCCCTTGCTCGCCACAGGCAATGGAAGTGAAGGAACATGAAGTATCGATTACGCGCGAATGCCGGCAGGACTACATCGGTGCGCCGCGGGGTTCGAATCCCCAGCCGGGAAACCGGCGTTGGCTACGTCCTGCCACTCTGGTCGCGCATTTTTTCCAACCGGGCCGGTCCGGGTAATCCTCGGGCCGGGCGCGGCATGCAAGGCATCATCCTCATCCAGACGGCTTTCCCTGGAAAGCCGGTAAATTGTTCAGTAGCAAAAAGAAGATCAACATGACGAACCAGAACTACAACATCGAAGAAGTCGCCGGCGGCGTGCCGGTGAAAATGTGGACCAAGGGCGTGCCCGTCGAAGACGACGCCAAGCTCCAGCTGGCCAATGCCGCCCGCCTGCCCATCGTGTTCAAGCACATCGCGGCCATGCCGGACGTGCACCTGGGCATCGGCGCGACCGTCGGCTCGGTGATCCCGACCCTCAAGGCCATCATCCCGGCGGCGGTGGGCGTGGACATCGGCTGCGGCATGATGGCGGCCAAGACCACGCTGCGCGCCGAAGACCTGCCCGACAACCTGGGCCCGCTGCGCTCGGCCATCGAGCAGGCCGTGCCGCACGGCTCGGCGCCGCGCGGCCGCCGCGACACGGGCAGCTGGGAGAACCCGCCCGTGTCCGTGGACCAGGTCTGGGCCACGCTGGCCGACGAGTTCGACGCGCTGTGCGAGCTGCATCCGCGCCTGCGCAACACCAACAACCGCAAGCACCTGGGCACGCTGGGCACGGGCAACCACTTCATCGAGGTCTGCCTCGATGAGGCGGGCTTCGTGTGGTTCATGCTGCACTCGGGCTCGCGCGGCGTGGGCAACGCCATCGGCACGCACTTCATCGAGCTGGCCAAGAAGGACGCGCAGCGCCACCAGAGCAACCTGCCGGACGAGAACCTGGCCTATTTCGAGGAAGGCGCCCAGTATTTCGGCCATTATGTGCGCGCGGTGTCGTGGGCGCAGAAGTTCGCGCTGCGCAACCGCGAGGTGATGATGGCCAACCTGATCGCGACCGTGCGCAAGGTCATCGCCAAGCCCTTCGAGTCGCACGTGGAGGCGGTGAACTGCCACCACAACTACGTGCAGCGCGAGCGCCACTTCGGCGAGGACGTGTTCGTGACCCGCAAGGGCGCGGTCAGCGCCAAGCGCGGCGAGCTGGGCATCATCCCGGGCAGCATGGGCGCGCGCAGCTACATCGTGCGCGGCCTGGGCAACCCGGAAAGCTTCGAAAGCTGCAGCCACGGCGCCGGCCGCGTCATGAGCCGCACCAAGGCCAAGAAGCTGTTTTCGGTGGAAGACCAGGTGCGCGCGACGGAAGGCGTGGAATGCCGCAAGGACGCCAACGTCATCGACGAGATCCCGATGGCCTACAAGGACATCGACGCCGTCATGGCGGCGCAGCGCGATCTGGTGGAAGTGGTGCACACCCTGAAACAGGTGGTGTGCGTGAAAGGTTGACGGAGCGGGGCGAGAGCCCCGTTCCGCAAGGAGAGGAACATGAAGCAGGAAAGCGTCCTGAGCGCGCATCCGGTGTCGGACGACATGCGGACGCTCATCGCCGAGAAACTCGCGGATATCGAGCGCCAGCACCAGGTGACGGTGCTGTATGCCTGCGAGTCGGGCAGCCGGGGCTGGGGCTTCGCCTCGCCCGACAGCGACTACGACGTGCGTTTCGTCTACGTGCACCGGCTGCCCTGGTATCTGACCGTGCTGCCCGGGCGCGACGTCATCGAGCAGCCGATCAGCGGCGATCTGGACATCAACGGCTGGGACCTGCGCAAGACGCTGGGCCTGCTGCGCGATTCCAATCCCACGCTGCTGGAATGGCTGCGCTCGCCCATTGTCTATCGGGCGGTCGAACCCTGGGCGCCGCGCCTGCGCGCGCTGGCCGAGGAGGAATTCTCGCTGGTGCGCGGCTATCACCATTACGTGTCCATGGCCCGCAAGAACCTGCGCGAGCACCTGCTGGGCGAGGTCGTGCGCTACAAGAAGTACCTGTACGTGCTGCGGCCGCTGCTGGCGGCGCGCTGGATCCGGGAAGGGCGCGGCGCGCCGCCCATGCGCTTCGCCGAGCTGGCGAGCGAGATGGTGACCGACCCGGCGCTGCTGGAAGAGCTCAACGCCTTGCTGGCGGTGAAGATGCGGGCGGGCGAGGCCGCCACCAGCCCGCGCTGGCCGGGCCTGCACGACTTCATCCTGCGCGAGCTGGAGTCGGCGCAGGCGCATGTCCCGGCCGCCAGCGACCGTCCGGACCTGGCTCGGCTGGACCGCTACCTGCGCGAGGCGGTGCTGCATTTCGATGCCGCGCCCGCTTGAAATAATGATTTGAAGGATACAAAAGTGATCGAGATCGATGGGGCCGCCGGGGAGGGCGGCGGCCAACTGCTGCGTACTTCGCTGGCGCTGTCCATGTGCACGGGCCAGCCTTTTTCCATGAACCGCATTCGCGCCGGGCGCGCCAAGCCCGGCCTGATGCGCCAGCACCTGGGCTGCGTCACCGCCGCGGCCGAGATCAGCGGCGCGCGCGTGCAAGGCGGGGAAATGAACTCGCAGTCGCTGAGCTTCGCGCCCGGCAAGCCGCGCGCGGGCGACTACCGTTTCCACCTGGGCACGGCGGGCAGCTGCGGGCTGCTGTTGCAGACGCTGTGGCCGGCGCTGATGATGGCCGACGGGCCCAGCCGCCTGTCGCTGGGCGGCGGCACGCACAACCCCGCCGCGCCACCGTTCCATTTCCTGGCGCGCAGCTACGCGCCCTTGCTGGCCCGATTGGGCGCCAAGGCCGAACTGAACCTGCTCAGGATGGGTTTCTACCCGGCCGGCGGCGGCGAGATCGAGGCGCGGATCTGGCCGGCCGCCGATCAGCTGGAGCCGTTCGACCTTATCGAGCGCGGCGCGCCCGCCGCCAGCTATGCCGAATGCCATGCGCCGGCCCTGCCGCGCGCCGTCGCGCGGCGCGAGCTGGAACATCTGGGCGAGGCGCTGGGCTGGACCGGGGATCAGCTGCGCGTGGCCGCCACGCGCCAGCACGAAGGACCGGGCAACGCGCTGCTGGCCACCTTGGAACATGAGCAGGTCTGCGAGGTGTACACGCGCTTCGGCGTCAAGGGCGTGACTGCCGAAGCGGTGGCCCAGGAACTGGCGCGGGACGTGCGCGCCTACCTGGACAGCGACGCGGCGCTGGGACCGTACCTGGCGGACCAGTGGGCGCTGCCGCTGGCACTGGCCGTATGGCGGCGCGGCCAGCCGGCGCAGTACGCCTGCACCGAGCTGACCGCGCATGCGCGCAGCAACTTCGGCGTCATCGGGCAGTTCCTGCCAGTGAGGTTCACCGCGGCGCCGCTGGGGGCCGGCTGGCGGGTGAAGGTCGAGCCTGCCTGAGACATGCCTGCGTTCGATGGCCGGCCGGCAGTCCCGGTCGGCCGGCATGGCTGCGCGATCCTGCTAGGCCTTGACGTGGCGCAGCGCCAGGATGATGACCGCGATCATGCAGGCAATGATCAGCAGGAGCCCGATCCGCAAACCCGTCAGGATGGGAATCGCGCCGCCAACCAATGATCCCAGGATGGCGATGCCCATGGCCATGCCGATCTGCCGAGAAGTGTTGTAGACGCCGGAGGCCAGTCCCGCATAGGTCGGCTCGACGGTGGTTGTCGCCACCACGTTCAACGTGGGGGAATAGATGGCTGTGCCCATGGCAATCAGCACGGTGCCGGCCACGAACGCCGGCCAGGTTGACGGCGTCGAAATTCCCAGCGTGACCAGGCCGCCCAGCAAGGCCCATGAGCCGCCCACCCAGAGCATCCAGCGCGCTCCGCGCTTGAGCAGCCAGGGATTGAGAATCATCGTGGTCAGGATCAGCGCGATCGCGAATGGAAGCAGCAGCGTTCCGGCTTGCAATGGCGTGAACTGCCAGGCTTGCTGCACGAATAGCGCCAGCATGAACAACAGGCCATAGCAACTGAACTGGAAGGCGAACCCGCCTGCGACGGCGGCGGCGAATGGACGATTGCGGAAAATGTCCAATGGCAGCATCGGGTGCGGCGCGCGCCGTTCAACCCGGATGAATGCGGCCAGGCCGACGATGGCGCCCGCGACCAGGCCGATGACCAGCGGATGCGTGCGCCCCAGCGTGTTGCTTTCGATCAGCCCGGCGATCAGCGCCGTCAGCGCGAGCGTGCCCGTGGCGGCGCCGGGAACATCGATCGGCGCGCGACGCAGCGGGGTTTCATGCAAGTGGCGGCGGGCCAGCCAGGCGCCCGCCAGGCCGATCGGGACATTGACCAGGAAGATCGAAGGCCAACCCAGGTATTGCGTCATCCATCCGCCGCCGAACGGTCCCACGACCATGGCGATGCCTCCCACGGTGGCAAGGGTGTTGACCGCGCGTATGCGCGCCGTCCTGTCCGGCCAGCTCTTGGCGACCAGCGACAGCACCATGGGCAGCAACCCCGCCGCGGCCACGCCTTGCAGCGCGCGCGCCGCGATCAGCCAGGACAAAGAGGGGCTCAATGCGCAGAACAAGGAAGTCAGCGCAAACGCCAGGAGCGAACCGATGAACAGTCTGCGCGAACCCCAGCGGTCGCCCAGTGCGCCGGCTGTCAGCAGCAAGCTCGCCAAGGGCAGGGTGTATGCCGTGACCACCCATTCAAGCTGCGATACCGAGCCGTGGAATTCGTGCTGGATCGTGGGCAGCGCCAGGTTCAGCGCGACGCCGTCGACCGTGACCATGAACATGCCGAAGCAGATGGAGGCCAGTCCCCAGGCAGGGTTTGTGGAATGGCTGTCCGTCGCGGCGGCTTGGAGATGACCTGAAATGGGCATGGGATTTCCTGGTTGTACCAACTAGTATGTTTGGAATGTAGCACGCCAACATACTAGTTGGTACAATTTCGCCATGAACACATCCACCGACAAGTTGATCGAGACGACCCAGGCGCTGCTATGGGAGCGCGGATATGTGGGGACCAGCCCGCGGGCCATCCAGGACCGCGCCGGCGTGGGCCAGGGCAGCATGTATCACCATTTCCGCAGCAAGGCCGCGCTGGCGCAGGCGGCGGAGGAGCGTTCCGCCGCTGAATTGATCGAGGAAGTGCGCCAATTGCTGGATGGCCCGGGCGATCCGCTGGACCGGCTGCTGGCCTATCTGAGGCTGGAGCGCGATGTCCTCAAGGGGTGCCGTATCGGTAGGCTGGCGGCCGATCCGGATGTGGTGGCCGACTCATCCCTGCGCAAGCCGCTGGAAGATACCTTTGCCTGGATTACCGAACGCCTGGCTACGTTGTTGCGCGAAGCCCAGCTCGGCGGCCGCCTGCCAGCGGGATATGACCCGCAATCCCTTGCCGCCACTGTGCTTGCGGTGCGCCAAGGAGGGTATGTGCTGGCGCGGGCAGCCGACTCGACCGCTCCTTATGAGCAGGCGGTGGAGGGGCTGGCCGCGTTATTGACGGGTATCGCGGCCTCTGCCCGCCCGGCAGCGGGATGACTGGACTGGCCACCGATACGCCTTGGGAATATCGGCTGGCTGCAGGACCGCATGATCCGGCCAATGTAGCCGCCGTTCCACGAATGGATGGGGAACACGCCTAGCGCCCGGCCGGCGCGGCGCGCAGCAGGCGCAGCCCGTTGGCCACTACCAGCAGGCTGGCGCCCACGTCGGCGAACACGGCCATCCACAGCGTGGCGTTGCCGGTCATGGCCAGCGCCAGGAACACGGCCTTGATGCCCAGCGCCAGCGCGATGTTCTGCACCAGCACGCTGTGCGTGGCGCGCGACAGGCGCAGGAACACGCCGATCTTGCGCAGGTCGTCGTCCATCAGCGCCACGTCGGCGGTCTCGATGGCGGTGCCGGTGCCGGCCGCACCCATGGCGAATCCGATGTCGGCGCGCGCCAGCGCGGGCGCGTCGTTGATGCCGTCGCCCACCATGCCGACTTTGCCGGCCGGACTCAGCTTGCTTTCGATGGCCGCCAGCTTGTCCTCGGGCAACTGGTCGCCGCGTGCCTCGTCGATGCCGACCTGGGCCGCGATGGCGCGGGCCGTGGGCGTGTTGTCGCCCGTCAGCATCAGCGTGCGCACGCCCAGCGCGTGCAGCTCGGCGATGGCGGCGGCGCTGGTGGGCTTGACGGTGTCGGCCACGGCGGCCAGCGCCAGCACGCGGCTGCCGTCGGTCAGGCCGATCACGCTCTTGCCCTGGCGCTCCAGTTCGTCCATGCGCGCTTCCAGCGCGTCGCTGGCCACGCCGGTTTCGCGCATCAGGCGGCGGTTGCCGAGCTGGAAGGTCACGCCGTCGATTACGCCGGCCACGCCACGGCCGGGCAGGGCGCTGAAGTCGGCCACGTCCAGCAGCTGATGGCCGGCCTCGCGCGCCGCGTTGGCCACGGCCAGCGACACGGGGTGGTCGGAGCGCGCCGCCAGGCTGGCGGCGACCAGCGCCGCGGGCTGGCGGCTCAGGTCGGACGGTTCCCAGGCTTGCAGGTCAGTTTGCACCGGTTTGCCGTGGGTCAGGGTGCCGGTCTTGTCCAGCGCCAGCCATTGCAGGTTGCGGCCTTCTTCGAGGTAGACGCCGCCCTTGACCAGGATGCCGCGCCGCGACGCGGCGGTCAGGCCGCTGACGATGCTGACCGGCGTGGAGATCACCAGCGCGCAGGGGCAGGCGATGATCAGCAGCGCCAGCGCGCGGTAGATGGCGTCGAACCAGGGCTGGCTCCACAGCAGCGGCGGCACCACGGCCACCAGCACCGCCACGCCCACCACCACCGGCGTATAGATGCGCGAGAAGCGGTCGATGAAGCGCTGCGTCGGCGCGCGCGCGCCCTGGGCCTGTTCCACGGCGTGGATGATGCGGGCCAGCGTGGTGTTGCCGGCGGCGGCGGTGACGCGGTATTCGAACGAACCCGAGGCGTTGACCGTGGCGGCGTAGACGGGATCGCCCTCGGCCTTTTCCACCGGCAGGCTTTCGCCGGTGATGGGCGACTGGTCCACGGCCGAGCGGCCGCTGACGATCTCGCCGTCGGCGGCGATGCGCTCGCCCGGCCGCACGCGCACGATGTCGCCGGGCTGCAATTGCGCGGCTGGTACCTCCTGCCACGTGCCGTCGGGCTGCCGGCGCGTGGCGGTCTCGGGGGCCAGGTCCAGCAGGCCGCGGATGGCGTTGCGGGCGCGATCCAGCGAACGCGCCTCGATCAGCTCGGCCACGTTGAACAGGAACATCACCATGGCCGCCTCGGGCCATTGGCCGATCAGCACCGCGCCGGTGACGGCGATGCTCATCAGGGCGTTGATGTTGAGATTGCCGTTGCGCACGGCGATCCAGCCCTTGCGGTAAGTGTCCAGGCCGCAGGCCAGGATGGCGGCCACGGCCAGCGCGGCGGTGACGTAGACGGACCAGCCGGCGAAATGCGAGAACTCGGACAGCGCGGCCATCAGGCCGGCGCCGCCGATGGCCCACCAGTTCACGGGCTTGGCGGCGGGCGCGGGCGGGCGCGGCGCGTTCTCGGCCAGCGGCTCGGGCGTCATGCCCAGCGACTTGATGGCGGCCGTGATGCGCTCCAGCGCGCCTTCGGCGTGAACCACGGTCAGCACGCGCTGCATCAGGTTGAAGTCCAGCGCGTGCACGCCGTCCAGGCCGCCGAGCTTCTTGCGGATCAGGGTTTCTTCCGTCGGGCAGTCCATCTGGCCGATGCGCAGGCGCGCCAGCAACTGGCCGGGACCGGCCTGCAGCGTCGAAGCGCCAGCCGTCGCGGCGATCAGCGGGACGGCGGCGCCGTGGGCGCAGCAGCTGTCCTTGGCGTGATCATGTTGATGGTCGTGGTCGTGGTCATGGTCATGGCTGTGGCTGTGGCTGTGGCCGTGGGCATGGTCATGGCCGTGGTCGCCATGTGCGTGATCATGGCTATGGTCATGGTCATGGCCGGACCGGGGATGTGGCTGTTGTTTGATCGGTGCTAAAGACATCGCGTCACGCCTCGAAATATGCTCAGTGACCCTATTCGACACCTTGGAGTTACTATAGGGTCAACCCCCTTACATCAATCGGATGCGATCCGGGAGGCGGAAATGCGTATTGGTGAACTGGCGACGGCGACCGGCACCACGGTCGAGACCATCAGGTACTACGAGAAGGAAGGCCTGCTGCCGGCGCCCGAGCGCGGGCTGAACAATTACCGCAGCTACGGGCCGCTGCAGCTGGAGCGCCTGCGCCTGATCCGCAATTGCCGGGCGCTGGACATGACGCAGGAAGAGATCCGCGCCATCCTGTCCCTGGCGGACAACCATCAGAATGGCGGCTGCGGCCCGATCAACGAACTGTTCGACGAGCACATCGCGCACGTGGACGAGCGCATCGCCGAGCTGACCCAGCTCAAGACCCAGCTGACGGAGCTGCGCCAGCGCTGCCTGTCGGCGCGGCCCGATGCCGAGGACTGCGGCATCCTGCATGGCCTGAGCGAGATGCAGGTCGAGGAACGGCAGGAGCGGCACACACACCTGGGCTGACGGCCCATTCCCCGCGCGCGCCCGACAGACTTCCCGGGTTTCCGTATGGACGCCGCGCGGATTCCCTTGATGTTCGCCGGGGGATAGGGCGCGCGGGCGCGGGGATCGCTTAACATATGAGAATATGATTCTTTCCCATTTGGCGTCGCCCCATCCCAGGCCGACGCCAACGGGATTCCAGATTTCGCAGACGCCATGACGACGACCCAGACCGCCACCCCCTTGCACGCCCTGACTTCCCGCCGCTCCGTCAAATTCCTGCGCGCCCCGGCGCCCAAGCAGGACGAACTGGAGCAGATCCTGCAGGCCGCCATGTCGGCGCCCGATCACGGCGCGCTGCGCCCGTGGCGCTTCGTGCTGGTTCGCGGCGAGGCCATCGCCAAGCTGGCCGACGTGGCGATCGGCGCGGTCAAGCGCAGCGGCGATCCGCGCATGACGCCCGAAAAGGAAAAGTCCGTGCGCGAATGGATGGCCGCCGTGCCGCTGTTCATCGCCGTGGCGCAGAAGATCGCGCACGACAACACCAAGATCCCCGAACAGGAACAGCTGCTGGCCACCGGCGCCGCCGCCATGAACCTGCTGAACGCCGTCCACATGCTGGGTTATGGCGCGTTCTGGAGCACCGGCATGGGCACCTATGTCGAGGACGTGCAGAACGCGCTGGGCCTGGACTCGCTGGACTACCGTTTCCTGGGCTACCTGGCCGTGGGCACGCCGGCTTGCGCGGTGCCGCAGGCGACGCGTCCGGACTTCCGTGAATTCGTCACGGAGTGGAACGGTCCCGTCTGATCGGACGCCGCGCGCCAGCGCGGACGCCACGCGGCGCGATACGACAAGACCCGGCTCCGGCCGGGTTTTTTCATGTCCGCCGGATTCGCAACGGCAGGCATGCGCTCGGCGCACAGCCAATGCCGGCGCGGCCTGGCGGCGCGCGGGCAAGGCGCATCAAGGCTCGCGTCGGTGTGACAAGGCGCCAGGCCGCGTCCATGCTCAAGGCTCGTCGCAGGCCCCTGGCCCGTGTTACTCTGGCCGGCGGCCACGCGCTCCAATCGCGCGCGATGGCCAGCGATGGCAAGGCCCGCGACTACCCCCTCGGGCCATGTCTTGTGAAGAAGAATGCGCATGACACGATCAAGCGTGGAGACAATTTATGAGCCAGTACGGGCCGTTGAAGTTGCACGTCCCCGAGCCCACAGGGCGTCCGGGTTGCAAGACAGACTTTTCCTATCTGCGCGTCTCGCCTGCCGGCGAGGTTCCCAAACCCCCCATTGATGTCGCCGCGATCGACACCGGCAATCTGGCC
The DNA here is from genome assembly GCF_018195695.1 of Achromobacter sp. Marseille-Q0513. Classification (NCBI taxonomy): domain Bacteria; kingdom Pseudomonadati; phylum Pseudomonadota; class Betaproteobacteria; order Burkholderiales; family Alcaligenaceae; genus Achromobacter; species Achromobacter sp. Marseille-Q0513. The sequence continues at coordinate 18,035 of NZ_JAGTJY010000075.1, forward strand.
TACAGCCTGATCCGCGTGATCGACGAGGACGGCCAGGCCGTTGGCCCGTGGGCGCCGGACATCAGCGACGAGCTGCTGCGCGCCGGCATGCGGACCATGCTGAAGACGCGCATCTTCGACGGTCGCATGCTGACCGCGCAGCGCAAGAAGAAGATTTCCTTCTACATGCAGAGCCTGGGCGAGGAGGCCATCGGGTCGGCCCACGCGCTGGCGCTGGAACAGGGCGACATGTGTTTCCCGACCTACCGGCAGCAGAGCATCCTGCTGGCGCGCGAGGTCTCGCTGGTCACCATGATGTGCCAGCTCATGTCCAACGAGCGCGACCCGCTCAAGGGCCGCCAGCTGCCGGTCATGTACTCCGACCGCGAGAATGGCTTTTTCAGCATCTCGGGCAACCTGGCCACGCAGTTCATCCAGGCGGTGGGCTGGGGCATGGCCTCGGCCATCAAGGGCGACACGCGCATCGCCTCCGGCTGGATCGGCGACGGCGCCACCGCCGAGGCCGACTTCCACACCGCGCTGACCTTTGCCCACGTGTACCGCGCGCCGGTGATCCTGAACGTGGTCAACAACCAGTGGGCCATCTCCACGTTCCAGGCCATCGCCGGGGGCGAGGGCGCCACCTTCGCCGGCCGTGGCGTGGGCTGCGGCATCGCCTCGCTGCGCGTGGACGGCAACGATTTCCTGGCCGTGTACGCGGCCTCGCGCTGGGCCGCCGAGCGCGCCCGCAGCAACCTGGGCCCGACCCTGATCGAATGGGTGACCTACCGCGCCGGCCCGCACTCCACCTCCGATGATCCCTCCAAGTACCGTCCGGGCGACGACTGGAACCACTTCCCGCTGGGCGATCCGATCGAGCGCTTCAAGAAGCACCTGATCCTGCGCGGCATCTGGTCCGAAGCCGAGCACGAAGCCGTGCGCGCCGAACTCGACGCCGAGATCCTGGCCGCGCAAAAGGAAGCGGAAAGCTACGGCACCCTGGTGGACGGCCACGTCCCCAGCGCCGCCAGCATTTTCGAAGACGTGTACAAGGACATGCCGGAGCACCTGCGCCGGCAGCGCCAGCAGCTCGGAGTCTGATCATGGCAAGCGACAACAATATCGGTCCGGCGTCCGCGTCGATGACCATGATCCAGGCTTTGCGCTCGGCCATGGATGTGATGCTGGAGCGCGACAACAACGTGGTGGTGTTCGGCCAGGACGTGGGCTACTTCGGCGGCGTGTTCCGCTGCACCGAAGGCCTGCAGACCAAGTACGGCAGCTCGCGCGTGTTCGACACGCCGATCTCCGAGGGCGGCATCGTCGGCGTGGCGGTGGGCATGGGCGCCTACGGCCTGCGGCCGGTGTGCGAGATCCAGTTCGCCGACTACTTCTATCCGGCTTCCGACCAGATCGTGTCCGAGGCGGCGCGCCTGCGCTACCGCTCGGTCAACGAGTTCATCGCGCCGATGACGATCCGCATGCCCTGCGGCGGCGGCATCTACGGCGGCCAGACCCACAGCCAGAGCCCCGAGGCCATGTTCACGCAGGTCTGCGGCCTGCGCACGGTCATGCCGTCCAACCCCTATGACGCCAAGGGCCTGCTGATCGCCGCCATCGAGAACGATGATCCGGTGATCTTCCTGGAACCCAAGCGCCTGTACAACGGCCCCTTCGACGGCCATCACGACCGGCCCGTCACGCCCTGGACCGGGCGTCCGGGCAGCGTGGTGCCCACCGGCTACTACACTGTGCCGCTGGATTCGGCCGCCATCGTGCGGCCAGGCAACGCGCTGACCGTGCTGACCTACGGCACCACGGTGCACGTGTCGCTGACCGCGGCCGAGGAAACCGGCATCGACGCCGAGGTCATCGACCTGCGCAGCCTGTGGCCGCTGGACCTGGACACCATCGTCAACTCGGTCAAGAAGACCGGCCGCTGCGTGGTGGTGCATGAAGCCACGCGCACCTGCGGCTTCGGCGCCGAGCTGATCTCGCTGGTTCAAGAACACTGCTTCCATCACCTGGAGGCGCCCGTGGAGCGCGTGACCGGCTGGGATACGCCGTATCCGCACGCGCAGGAATGGGCGTACTTCCCCGGCCCGCGCCGGGTTGGCGAAGCGTTCAAGCGCGCGATGGAGGGTTGAGAGAATGGGTATTCATGTCATCAAGATGCCCGACATCGGCGAAGGCATCGCGGAAGTCGAACTGGTCGCCTGGCATGTGAAGGTCGGCGACATGGTCGCCGAGGATCAGCCGCTGGCCGACGTCATGACGGACAAGGCCACGGTCGAGATTCCCGCGCCGGTGGTCGGCCGCGTGGTCGCGCTGGGCGGCGAAGTGGGCCAGGTCATGGCCGTGGGCGGCGAACTGATCCGCCTGGAAGTCGAAGGCGAGGGCAACCTCAAGCCGGGCGCGGACGCGCCGCCGGCCAAGGCGCCGGCCGCAGCCGCGCCTGCCGCCGCGCCGCAAGCGCCCGTCGAGGCGCCCAAGCCCGCCGCAGCCGTGGCGCCCGCCGCAGCCGTGGCGCCCGCCAAGGCCGCCGCGCCGGCGCCGTCCAAGCACGCGCGCCAGGCGCCCGCCGCCGTCGCGCGCCAGCCCGGCGAGAAGCCGCTGGCCTCGCCGGCCGTGCGCAAGCGCGCCTGGGACCTGGGCATCGAGCTGCGCTACGTGCACGGCAGCGGCCCGGCCGGCCGCATCCTGCACGAGGATCTGGACGCCTATCTGCAAGGACAGGGCGCGGCGGGCCAGGCCCGTGGCGGCGTGGCCTATGCCGAGCGCAACGACGAGGAAAACGTGCCGGTGATCGGGCTGCGCAGGAAGATCGCGCAGAAGATGGCCGAGTCCAAGCGCCGCATTCCGCACTTCAGCTACGTCGAGGAAATCGACGTGACCGAACTGGAAGAGCTGCGCGCCAGCCTCAACCAGAAGTGGGGCGCCACGCGCGGCAAGCTCACGCTGCTGCCGCTGCTGGCCCGCGCCATGGTGGTGGCGCTGCGCGACTTCCCGCAGATCAATGCGCGCTACGACGACGAGGCCGGCGTGGTCACGCGCTACGGCGCGGTCCACATCGGCATCGCCACGCAAAGCGACGGCGGGCTGATGGTGCCGGTGATGCGCCACGCCGAGGCGCGCGACCTTTGGTCCATGGCGGCCGAGATCATCCGCCTGGCCGAGGCGGTGCGCACCGGCTCTGCCAGCCGCGACGAGCTGTCGGGCTCGACCATCACCATCACCAGCCTGGGACCGCTGGGCGGCATCGTCACCACGCCGGTGATCAACCATCCCGAGGTGGGCATCGTGGGCGTGAACCGCATCGTCGAGCGGCCGGCCATCCGCAACGGTGCCGTGGTGGCGCGCAAGCTGATGAACCTGTCGTCCTCGTTCGATCACCGCGTGGTCGACGGCATGGACGCGGCGCGCTTCATCCAGGCGGTGCGCGCGCTGCTTGAACAACCCGCGCTGCTTTTCGTGGAGTAAGCATGAGCCAGACTACAAAAACAACGGGCCTGCTGGTGATCGGCGGCGGCCCGGGCGGTTACGTGGCCGCCATCCGCGCCGGCCAGCTGGGCGTGCCCACCATCCTGGTCGAAGGCGACCGGCTGGGCGGCACCTGCCTGAACATCGGCTGCATTCCGTCCAAGGCGCTGATCCACGCGGCCGAGGAATTCGACAAGGCGCGCCACTACGCCGGCGAGTCGGCGCTGGGCATCTCGGTGCAGGCGCCGTCCATCGATATCGCGCGCACCGTCACCTGGAAGGACGGCATCGTCTCCAAGCTCACCAGCGGCGTGGGCGCGTTGCTGAAGAAGAACGGCGTCGAAGTGGTGCGCGGCTGGGCCACGCTGCTGGATGGCAAGACCGTCGAGGTCGAAACCGCCGACGGCGCACGCCTGCGCATCCAGTGCGAGAACCTGCTGCTGGCGGCCGGCTCCGAGCCCACGCCGCTGCCCTCGGTGCCGTTCGGCGGCATCGTGGTCTCGTCCACCGAGGCGCTGTCGCCCGACAGCATCCCGAAGAAGCTGGTGGTGGTCGGCGGCGGCTATATCGGCCTGGAGCTGGGCACCGTGTACCGCAAGCTGGGCGCGGAAGTGGCCGTGGTGGAAGCGCAGGACCGCATCCTGCCCACCTACGACGCCGAGCTGACCAAGCCGGTGGCGGCGGCGCTGGCGCGCATGGGCATCGAACTGCACCTGGGCCGCAAGGTGCTGGGCCTGAACGCCGAGGGTAACGCCGTGCGCCTGCAGGACGCCGCCGGCGCCGAGACGCAGCTGGCCGCCGACCGCGTGCTGATCGCGGTGGGACGCCGTCCGCGCACGCAAGGCTGGGGGCTGGAAAGCCTGCAGCTGGACCGCAAGGGCAACGCGCTGCTGATCGACGACCAGTGCCGCACCTCGATGCGCGACGTCTGGGCCATCGGCGACCTGGCTGGCGAACCCATGCTGGCGCATCGCGCCATGGCTCAGGGCGAGATGGTGGCCGAACTGGTGGCGGGCAAGCGCCGCCACTTCCAGCCGGCCGCGATCCCGGCGGTGTGCTTCACCGATCCGGAAGTGGTGACGGCGGGCCTGTCGCCGGCCGAGGCCGAGACGGCGGGGCTGGATTGCCTGGTGGCGTCCTTCCCCTTCGCCGCCAACGGCCGCGCCATGACGCTGGAGTCCACCGACGGCTTCGTGCGCGTGGTCGCGCGGCGCGACAACCACCTGGTGCTGGGCTGGCAGGCGGTCGGGCGCGGCGTGTCGGAACTGGCGGCGGCGTTCTCGCAGTCGCTGGAGATGGGCGCCACGCTGGAAGACGTGGCCGGCACCATCCATGCCCATCCCACGCTGGGCGAGGCGGTGCAGGAAGCGGCGCTCAAGGCGCTGGGCCACGCGCTGCACATCTAGCGCATCGCGCGGCCTGTATGGCCCGCATGGCCTGCATGGCCCGGGACGGCGACATGCCGTCCCGGGCCATATTCATTTGCGCGCCGAGCCGTCCACGTAGGGGCGCGACTGCAGGATGATGAGTTCGTCGCCGACCACCGCCCATTCGATGTCCTGGTCCGCGCCGCCCAGCGCCTGCTTGACCTGGCGGCCCACGGTCGCGAGCCGCGCGATCAGCGCGTCCGTCAGCACCTGGCGCGAGCCTTGCAGCGGCACCTCGCGCACGCCGCCGGCGGCGTCGGGCACCAGCTGCGTATCTTCGGCCGAGCGGCTCAGCACCTGCACCGCCTTGGACCAGCTCGAATACATCACCTGCTCGGCCTGGCGCTTGCCTTCCACCACCTTGATGCCCAGGCCGCGCTTGGCCGAGATGTAGGTCACGTGGCGCCGGCCGGCGTCGAAGGGATCGCGCGTGATCATCACGCCCGAGCTGTCCGACGGCGCCGCCAGCTGCACCAGCACCGCCATCGCCACGGCGTCCTGGCCCAGACCGGCCGCGCGGCGCGCCTCATAGGCCTCGAAGTTGTAGACCGAGGCCCACACGGTCTGCACCGCGCGCGCCAGCGCCTCGGCCTGGGTCACGTTGGGCACCGTGGTGTACAGGCCCGCGCCGCTGAAGCCGGGCAGGTCTTCCGAATTCGACGAGCTGCGCACGAACACGCCCTGGCCCTTGAGCTGGCTGTTCCACTGCGCCAGCCAGGATTGCGCCAGCGCCGCGTCCGGTTCGGCGCCGGCGATCTCGGCGCGCAGCGCCGCCAAGGCTTCGCGCCGCGCGTTGGCGTCGGTCTGGAAATCGTGGCGCTGTTCCAGCGCCGCGATCTTCTGCGCTACCTGCAGGCGACGCATGAAGGCCTCGTATTGCGAGAAGGGCACGCAGAAACCGTCCGGCACGCGCGCGGCGGGCGGCAGAGCCGACTTGAGCGCGCCCAGGTTGGCGGCCTTGACGCCGCAGTAGCGGCTGTCGCGGGCTTTCAGGGCGGACAGCGGTTTCAGCGCGGTCACCAACAGGTCCGGCTTGGGCAGCTTGCGCGCGGCCTGCTTGGGCGGCGTGACGTGGGGAATGATATCGGGGCGGGCCACCGGCTGCACCCGGTAGTCCTGCGCGCTCACGTCCAGCTCCACCCACTGGCCGTCGTACTGGCGCAGCGCCGCCTGCGCGTCGCGCACATAGGCGTTGGGGATGCCCCAGCCCTTGGCCAGCAGGTTGACGTGCGACAGCAGCGTGGACGGGCGCTGCGTCACCAGCCCGGCCACCGGCGGCAGCCAGACCGGCACCTCGTCCAGCACCAGGATGTCCTGGGGCGACAGGTCGCCAGTCTGCTCCACCGACTTGATGATGCGCAGCCGGCCCTGGGAGCGGCCGGTGTTCAGCGGCAGGAAGGGCTGTTCGCGCAGCAGGGCTTCCTGGGTCACGAAGGCCAGCCCAGCGCGTTCGGCGGTCTGTTCGTGCAGCGTGGAGTTGGCCTTGAAGCGCGGCGCTTCATAGAACGAGGCGCGCACCACGTCATCGGTCTGCTTGAGCAACTCGGGCGTGAGCCGGTCGCCCTCCCAGAATTCATAGGTATAGCCGGGCAGGTCGCGCTGCCAGCTCAGCGTGCCGAACAGGAAGCGGCGCTTGGGATCCTTGTACTGCGAGATCAGCGTGGCCTTGTCCAGCTTGGGCGCCAGGCCCTCGCGGCGGGCGAACTGCTCGTGCAGCACGTAGCGCGGCGTGTTGATGTAGTAGATGCGGTTGGCCTGGCGCCGGTCGATCACGAAGATCAGGTGCGGCATCTCCAGCGGCGTGCCGGGGTTGTAGACGCGCGCCAGGCGCATGAAGTCCTCGCGGCTGCCGACGCGGTCCAGGTAAGCCGGCGCCTTGGGGTCGTCCGGGCCGGACTCGATGGGCGGTCCTTCCAGGCGCATTTCGTAGGGCGAGGGCTTGCGCGCCGTCTGTGCGGACGCGTCGTGGCCGGCGGCCAGCGACAGCGCGCACAGCGCGACCAGGGGGGCAAGACGCAGGCTCGGGCCGATGCGGCGGGACAAGGCGCGGAAGGAATCCATGGATGCCATTGAGAATGCGGGAATGGCGGGATCATAAAGGACTCGGCGACGCCGCGCGCGGACGCCGCCGGGCAGGCCCGGACGGCGGCGGGCTGGTCGCGGCGGCCCATTCAGGCAGGACGCGCCGGCCGCAACCGCGCGATGGGCGCGATCATCAGCGCCGCCAGCAGCGCCACGGCCGCCGCCGCGTAGCCCACGCTGTCCAGGCCCCAGCGCGGAATCGCCAGCCCGCCCAGCGCCGCGCCCAGCGCGATGCCGGCGTTCGCAGCGGACACGTTGAGCGTGCCGGCCAGCGCCTGGGCCTGCGGCGCGGCCTGCATCACGCGCACCTGGCAGATGGGATAGAGCGCGGTGTTGGCGATGCTCCAGGCCGCCAGCGCCGGCAGCAGGCCGCCCAGGGTCGCGGCCAGCGGCATGCTGGCCAGCGTGCCCAGGCCCAGCAGCAGCGTGAAGGCCAGCGTGGCGCGCAGAGGATGCCGGTCCACTGCCTTGCCGCCCAACGCGTTGCCGATCAGGCCGACCGCGCCGAAGCCCATCAGCCACCAGCCCACCTGCGCCGGCGCCACGCCGGCCAGCCGCTCCAGGATGTCGGCCAGGTAGGTGTAGGCGGTGAACATGGCGGTGAACACCGCCACCGACAGGCCGATATGGGCCAGCAGCACGGGATCTTTCAGGATGCGGGCCTGGTCGCGCAGGGGCGTCC
>NZ_JAGTJY010000075.1:25694-26471 GCF_018195695.1 Achromobacter sp. Marseille-Q0513
CTCTATCGCTACAGTCCGTTTCCTTCTTCCCCGTCCCGGCCCCCCCCTATATCCCCCCCAGGAGTATCGTCGGCAGCGTCCGATGTGTCTAAGAGCCAGGGCTCGGCCAGCGCGGCCCCCGCGCGCAGCGGCCCGGCCATGCGCGCGGGCCAGGCCGTGTCGCGCGTCTACCTGGGCATCTCCGCCGCCAGCGTGCCGATCGGGATGCCGAACAGCAGGGCGGCGGAGATGCCCAGGTAGACGCGCGACACGGCCTGGCCCGCGCGCAGCGGCCCGGCCATGCGCGCGGCGGCCTCGCTGGCCGTGCCCCAGAACACCGGCAACGCCAGCGCAGGAATGAAGCGCGCCAGCGCCAGCACCCACAGGTTCGGCGCCAGCGCGGCCAGCGCATTGGCGCCGGCGAAGACCAGCAGGATGGCGACGAACAGGCGCTTGCGTTCCACGTGCGCCAGCGCGGCCGTGAGCGGCGGGCCGGCCAGCATGACCGTGAAGGCGAACAGCGCGACCAGTTGCCCGGCCTGCGGGACCGACACGCCGAAATCGCGCGCCAGCGCCGGGATCAGGCCGACGATCAGGAATTCGGTGGAAACGATGACGAAGGCGGCGAGGGCCAGGATGATGATGGCCGGGCCGGAAGCCGTGGCCGGCGTGGCGGGGGAAATCGGGTGTGGCATGGGGCAGATGGGTTTCGTGTATCCAGCCCCGAACGATATTGAAGAATGAAAATCCTATCCCGGGTATATATTCTTCATATTTAGGAAATTAATTCCTATATTG
>NZ_JAGTJY010000076.1:0-25964 GCF_018195695.1 Achromobacter sp. Marseille-Q0513
GGGCGGGGGGGGCGGGGCGGCGGGGCCGTGCGGGGCCAGGGGCGGGGGCTGGTCGGGGCGGAGGGTGTCCGCCACCGCCTGGCCGGTGCCCGGGCCGATGAGGCCCGGCTTGTAGGCCGCCACGTAGGACAGGTCCATGATGCGGTCGCTGTGGAACGGGCCGCGATCGTTGACGCGCACGATCACGGTGCGGCCGTTGACCAGGCTGGTCACCCGGGCGTAGCTGGGCACCGGCAGCGTGGTGTGGGCCGCCGTCATGGCGTACATGTCGTAGGGCTCGCCGATCGACGTGGAGTTGCCGTGGAATTTCTTGCCGTACCAGGACGCGATGCCCTGCTTGCGATAGGGCTGGCCGGTGGTGTCGGGCACGTAGCGCTGGCCGAACACCACGTAGGGCCGGTTCGCGCCGCTGGCGTAGGGCTCGATGCGCGGCACCGCGTCGGGCACCTGGTCCAGGTTGGACGGCGGATTCGCGTCGGGACCGTCGTCCTTGTAATAGCCACCGCCCTTTTTTCGTCCCCCGGTGGAAGAGCAACCGGCCACGGCGATGGCCAGCAGCAACATCATGATCAGGTGGAGCGGGCGGTTCAGGGTCATGCGGACTCGTCCGGAAGCTGGTTGCGATGGCGCACGAGCAGCGGATCATGGTCGGCGAAGCGCTGGGCCAGCTGTTCGACCACGTAGACCGAGCGGTGCTGGCCGCCGGTGCAGCCGATGGCCACGGTCAGGTAGTTGCGCGTGTCCTGCGTGTACTGCGGCAGCCAGCGCTGGATGAAGCCGGCGATGTCATCGACCATCTGGCCGACCTGGTCGAAGCCGGACAGCCATTGGGCCACGGGCTCGTCGCGGCCCGTCAGCGGGCGCAGGTCGCGGTCGTAATAGGGGTTGGGCAGGCAGCGCACGTCGAACACCAGGTCGGCGTCCCTCGGCACGCCGCGCTTGTAGGCGAAGGACTCGAACGTCAGCACCAGCGGCGCCACGTCGGCCTGGATCAGGTCGCGGATCCAGGCGCGCAACTGGCCCGGCGTCAGGTCCGAGGTGTCGATCACGTGTTCCTGCTCGCGCAGCGGCGCCAGCAGCTCGCGTTCCTCGGCGATGCACTCGGCCAGCGACGGCGCGGTGCCGCCGCGCTTCAGGCGGTCGGTCAGCGGGTGGCGGCGGCGCGATTCGGAGTAGCGCTGCACCAGCGTGATGGTGCTGGCGTCCAGGAAGATCACGCGCAGGCTGGTGCCCATGGCGCGCAGCGCGGTGACCACGTCTGGCAGTTCGGCCAGTTCGCCGGGCGAGCGCACGTCGATGGCGACCGCCACGCGCTCCAGGCCGCTGTCGCGGGCGTTGGCGATGAACTCGGCCAGGAACCGCACCGGCAGGTTGTCGACGCAGGTATAGCTGGCGTCTTCGAGCATCCGCAGGGCCACGGACTTGCCGGAGCCGGAAATGCCGGTGACGAGGACGACTTTCAACATGGACATGATTTTGGCATGCTTTTCGAGGGCGATGCCGGCGGAATGGCATCTGCTATGGCCGTAAACTCGGAATCTGCGCCTGTACCCCGACTGATCCCGTGGCGTAAGCTCCGGGGCAGGATACCCGATCGATTCATTCACGTGCCCCGCCGGCAGGCGTCCCCGGGGTTGGAACTCGACCTAGATGTTAGCCTTCATTTCTTCCTGTAGTGTGGCATCACCGCGGTTCTGGGTAAAAACATGCCTGTCGGCGGCCGCCGCTGTTGGTTTGGTCACAGCGCTGGGCACCGCGCCTGCGGCGGCGCAGGGTCCGGTCCTGAAGCCGGACACCATGGCCGCGCGCGTCGCCGCCTGTACCGCCTGCCACGGCGAGCAGGGCCGCGCCGGGTCCGATGGCTACTACCCGCGCCTGGCCGGCAAGCCCCAGGAATACCTCTACCACCAACTGCTGAACTTCCGCGACGACCGGCGGCAGTACCGGCCCATGTCGCATCTGCTGGCCGGCCTGCCCGACGACTACCTGCGCGAGATCGCGGCCTATTTCGCCGACCAGCACGTGCCGTATCCGGCGGCGGTGCGCCCCGAGGTTTCCACCGCGATCCTGGAGGCCGGCCGCAAGCTTGCCCAGGATGGCGACGCCGCGCGCGGCCTGCCGGCATGCGCCGCCTGCCACGGCGCCTCGCTGGGCGGGCTATTGCCGGGCGTGCCCGGCCTGCTGGGCCTGCCGCGCGACTACATCGGCGCCCAGATCGGCAGCTGGAAGAACGGGCTGCGGCGCGCGGCCGAGCCCGACTGCATGGCGGACGTGGCCGACAAGCTGACGCCGGCGGACATCAGCGCGCTGGCGGCCTGGCTGTCGTCGCGGCCGGTGCCCGCGTCCTACGCCGCCGAACCGGCGAATTCGCTCAAGCTGCCCGCCGAGTGCGGCAGCCAGGCGCGGCGTTGAGGGGGCGGCCATGAAACACATCAAACGCGCCCTGGCGGCCCTGTTCCTGCTGATCGTGGCGGCGGCGGGCACGCTGTACTGGATGGGCACGCGCGAGGACGCCGGCGGCGGTCCGCCCGCGACCGGCGACGCGGCCAGCCTGGCCGAGCGCGGCCGCTACCTGGCGCTGGCGGGCAACTGCATGGCCTGCCACACCAGCCGGGGCGGCAAGCCCTATGCCGGCGGCACGCCGGTGCCCACGCCGTTCGGCGTGGTCTACGGTCCCAACCTCACGCCGGATCCGCAGACCGGCATCGGCGCCTGGAGCGCGGATGACTTCTGGCGCGCGCTGCACAACGGCAAGTCGCGCGACGGCACGCTGCTGTATCCGGCTTTTCCCTACACCGAGTACACGCGCATGACGCGCGCCGACGCCGACGCGCTGTATGCCTTCCTGCGCACGGTGGAACCGGTCAACCAGCCCAATCGCCCCGCTGAAATGGAGTTCCCCTACAACCAGCGCGCGTTGCTGGCGTTCTGGCGGGCGCTGTACTTCAAGCCGGGCACGCTGCAATCCGACGCCGGCCAGTCGGTGCCCTGGAACCGTGGCCGCTATCTGGTCGAGGGGCCGGGCCATTGCGCGGCCTGCCATACGCCGCGCAACAGCCTGGGCGCCACGCGCGCGGCCGAGCCGCTGGCCGGCGGCGTGATTCCGGTGCTGGACTGGTACGCGCCGCCGTTGACCAACGATATGAGCGTCGGCATGGGCCGCTGGCAGGCCACGGACATCGCGGCGCTGCTCAAGACCGGCATCGCCGCGCATTCCACCGCCACGGGGCCGATGGCCGAGGTGGTGAGGGGCAGCACGCAGTACCTGAGCGATGACGATGCGCTGGCGATCGGGGTCTACCTGAAGACCTTGCCCGCCACGCCGGCGGCCACGCAGCGCCAGGCCGCGTCGGCCTCGCCCGCCTTGATGGACATAGGCGGCAAGATCTACCGCCAGCAGTGCGTGCAATGCCATCAGGCGGCGGGCGAGGGCGCGGGTTCGGCCTGGCCCGCGCTGGCCGGCAATCCCGGCGTGACCGCGCCGTCGCCCGTCAACGCCATCCGCATGGTGCTCGACGGCGGTTACGCGCCGGCCACGACGGCCAATCCCCGGCCTCACGGCATGCCGCCGTTCGGGCAACTGCTGAACGACAACGACATCGCCGCGCTGGTGACCTATATCCGCAACAGCTGGGGCAACGAGGCGGGCGGCGTCACGCCGCTGGAGGTCAAGCGCGCGCGCGACGCGTCCACGCGCAATTGACGTTGGCGCGCCTGGAGTCTTGGGGCCGTCTGCCGGTCCCTAGGCTCAGGGGCCGAGCGTCAGGCAGCGGGCTTCTGGCCCGGGCCGGGCCAGCGCCGCGAGGGCCAGCTCGCCCAACGTGCGCACGGCCTTGGCCTGGGCTTCGTTCCAGGGATGGCCGCAGTTCAGGCGCAGCGCGCTGGCGAACTGGCCGCTGGCCGAGAAGATCGGGCCGGGCGCGACGCTGATGCCGCGCGCCAGCGCCTGGCGATGCAACGCCAGTGCGTCGATGCCCTGGGGCAGCTCCAGCCACAGGAAGAAGCCGCCTTGTGGCCGCGTCATGCGCGTGCCGGCGGGAAACGCGTGCGCCACCTCCGTCGCCATCCGGGCCTGCTGGGCCTGCAGCGTGTCGCGCAGCCGGCGCAGGTGACGGTCGTAGCCGCCCTGTTCCAGGAATTCCGCGATCGCGCCCTGCGCCGGGCCGGACGCCGACAGCGTGGACGACAGCTTGAGCCGCTGCACGCGTTGCGTGTATCGGCCCGCCGAGGTCCAGCCGATGCGGTAGCCCGGCGCCAGGCATTTGGAGAATGAGGAACAGTGCAGCACCAGGCCCTGCGTGTCGTAGGCCTTGGCCGGCACCGGGCGCGTCGCGCCGAAATACAGCTCGCCGTAGACGTCGTCCTCGATCAGCGGAATGTCGTGGCGTGCCAGCAGCTCGACCAATTGCCGCTTGCGCTCGTCGGGCATGAGGCTGCCCAGCGGATTCTGGAATTGCGTCATGAGCCAGCAGGCGGCGGGCCGGTGCCGGGCGATGGCGTTTTCCAGCGCGTGCAGGTCCATGCCGGTGCGCGGGTGTGTCGGCACTTCCAATGCCTTCAGTCCCTGCCGTTCCAGCGCCTGCAGCGCGCCGTAGAACGTGGGCGCCTCGACGATCACCGTGTCGCCGGGGCGGGTCACCGCCTGCAGGCACAGGTTCAGCGCCTCGAGCGCGCCGTTGGTGACGACGATGTCGCTGGCGGGGATGTTGATGCCGGCGATCAGGTAGCGCAGCGCGATCTGGCGGCGCAGCGCGGGATTGCCGGGCGACAGGTCCTCGACCGTGTCCAGCGGGTCCTGGCGCTTGAGATGCGCCGCCATGGCCTGCGCCAGCCGTGGCAGCGGAAACAGTAGCGGCGATGGAAAGGCGGATCCCAGCGGCACCACGTCGCGGTTGCGCACTGAACCCAGGATGTCGAAGATGCGTTCGCTGATCGCCAGCTCGGTGGACTCGCCGTCCGGACAGGACGCGCCGGGTTCGGGCGGCAGCGGCTCGGCGCGCGCGCTCACGTAGTAGCCCGAGCGCGGGCGCGCGCGGATCAGGCCGCGCGCTTCCAGCAGGTAATAGGCCTGGAAGACGGTGGAGGGACTGACGCCGCGGCTGGAACAGGCGTCGCGCACGGAAGGCAGCTTGTCGCCGACGCGCAGCACGCCGTCGCGGATCGATTTCTCGATCTCGGACGCAAAGGTCTCGTACAGGGCCAAGGGCGCGGGCCTGCCTGTCGTGGACGGCGTTACTTGCTGCTTTGCAGGATCGCCATGGCCTGGCGTTCCATGAATTCGCCCAGCGTGTCGATGCCGCGCAGCTTCAGGATGGTGTTGCGCACGGCGGCCTCGACCAGCACGGCGAGGTTGCGGCCGGCGGCCACCTGCAGCATGACCTTGCGCACCGGCAGGCCCAGCATGTCCTGCGTGATGTCCTGCAGCGGCAGGCGTTCGAACTTGTCCTGCGCGGTGGCGCGCACCAGGTGCACGATGAGCTTCAGGCGCATCTTTCGGCGCACCGAGGTCTCGCCGAAGATGGTGCGGATGTCGAGCAGGCCCAGGCCGCGCACTTCCAGCAGGTTCTGCAGCAGCTGCGGGCAGTGGCCCTCGATCATGTTGGGCGCGGTGCGCGAGAACTCGACTGCGTCGTCGGCCACCAGGCCGTGGCCGCGCGAGATCAGTTCCAGCGCCAACTCGCTCTTGCCCAGGCCGGATTCGCCGGTGATCAGCACGCCCAGGCCCAGCACGTCCAGGAACACGCCATGCACGGTGGTGGTGGGCGCGAGCTTCTTGCCCAGGTAGATGCGCAGCAGGTCGATCAGCTGCGCGGCGGCGACCGGCGTGGACAGCAGCGGCACCTGGTGCTGGTCGCACTGGTCCACCAGATCCTGCGGCGGCGTCAGGCCGTCGGCCAGCAGGATGGCGGGCACGCCACCGATCAGCAGCTCGTCCATGTGGTGCATGCGGCGGCGCAGGTCGAAGCGGGTGTAGTACGCCAGCTCTTCCTGGCCGAACACCTGGATGCGCGAGGGGTGGATCAGGTTCAGGTGGCCGACCAGGTCGGCGGCCGCCATGCCGTCATCGGGAATCGCGCGGTCCGCGGCGCCCTGGCCCGCGATCCAGTTGAAAGGGATTTTGTCGGCGTTGTCGTCGACCAGTTCCTGCACCGTGAGCATGGCTGCGTGTCCGCGTGGAGAATCAGAGTTGGCCGGTGGTCAGCATCTTGTGGACCACGGCCGGATCGGTCTCGGTGCCCAGCGCTTCGCGCAGCGCCTTGTTCGACATCAGCTGCGCCAGTTCGGCCAGGATGTCCAGGTGCTGCTGCGTCGCGGTTTCGGGCACCAGCAGGCAGAGCAGCATGGAGACGGGCTGGCCGTCGGGGGCGTCGAAGGCAATGGGCTGCGCCAGGCGGATGAACGCCGCCAGCGCCTGCTCCAGGCCCTTGACGCGGCCGTGCGGCACGGCAACGCCCTGGCCCAGCGCCGTCGACCCGAGGCGCTCGCGCGCGAACAGGCTGTCGAACACCAGCGAACGCGCCAGGCCGTGATTGTTTTCGAAGAGTAGGCCGGCTTGTTCGAACGCGCGTTTCTTGCTCGTGGCGAGCATGTCTAGCACGACGTTGCCGGCGGGAAGAATGCGCGACAGATGATTCATGCGGAGCATTATATGGTTATATGACGCACTGCAAAAAACGCCCGGACCAGGGGTTGTCCCGCAGACTTTCCGCTGCTGGTTCCAGGCGAGTCCCCCTGTGCTTCCGGCTGGCCGCGACGGGTTGTCCGCGAGGCTGGCCATGGCACGCCGCGCCCCGGGCGGCGTGCCGTCCGTCAGGCGCAAGAGCGACAGCATAGACCGATAGCGCCGGGTTGTGGGCATTCCGGGGCGCGCGGGCGCATATTTCGGAGCAGGTCGCGCCTGGCGCGCGACCTTGCGGGCATGTGCCTGGCCGGTACGACAGTCGACGCGGGGAAAAATAGGGAGCGGATCCGGG
This sequence comes from Achromobacter sp. Marseille-Q0513, assembly GCF_018195695.1. Taxonomy (NCBI): domain Bacteria; kingdom Pseudomonadati; phylum Pseudomonadota; class Betaproteobacteria; order Burkholderiales; family Alcaligenaceae; genus Achromobacter; species Achromobacter sp. Marseille-Q0513. Next base: position 6,975 of record NZ_JAGTJY010000076.1, read on the forward strand.
GCGACGGACAGGTCGGGCGCGGATGCGGTTGCGCGGGTACTGCGTGGGGGGAGGTATTTGCCGATGCCCCGGCTGGACGCAAGGTCTAGCGGGACACCGGGACTCAGGCAGGATGGTTAATCGCTGTATTGCCAAGCGCTCGCAGGCGAGCGATCGTGAGGCGCGGTACTACTGGGGAGGCGAGAGATTCGCCGCTTGCCGCTTCACGGACTCTGCTGTGTGGCTTCGCACCTTGTCCTTGTGCTTGATGACCTGACGGTCGACTTTGTCGGCGAGGAGGTCTATCGCAGCGTAGAGGTTTTCATCGGTTGCTTCACAATGAATGTCCTTGCCGCTCAGACGCATGGTGATTTCGGCTTTGTGCCGCAGGGGCTCAACTGAGAGCATGACCTGGGTATCGATGACGTGATCGAAATGCCGCAGCACTCGCGCCAGTTTGTTCATGACATATTCCCGGATGGCCGGGGTGACGTCGAGGTGACGACCGCAGATGCTCAGGTTCATAGTGTGCTCTCCTTCTGTAAAGAGGATATAAGAGGTGCGCCCGATGGCGCGGTGGGGTCGTTAGGCGATCTCCTTGGTAGAGAGGTTTTGTGTGGGTCGTTGGTACTAGTGTATAGACTCGCGCCGATAAAACAAGCTGACCTAGCGCAAGTTCGTGGCATTTTTATGGCTGAGTCCGGCGGGGGGGCGAAAGGCGCCGCGGCGCGCGGAAATGGCGCCGGGAAATGCCGGGAATCGCGGGGAAAAATCGGGAAAAGCGCGCAAGCGCCGTGGCGGGCCGGGCCGCCTGGAGAAAGCGGAGCGGCCCTAAGGGTCTTCCCCAGGGCCGCCGCTGTTACATGCGGAAGTGCTCGCCCAGGTAGACGCGGCGCACGGCCGGATCGCCGACGATCTCGTCGGGATGGCCGTCGGTCAGCACCTTGCCTTCGCTGATGATGTAGGCGCGGTCGCAGATGCCCAGCGTTTCGCGCACGTTGTGGTCGGTGATGAGCACGCCGATGCCGCGGCCCTTCAGGAAGCGCACGATGCGCTGGATCTCGATCACCGCGATGGGGTCCACGCCGGCGAAGGGTTCGTCCAGCAGGATGAAGCGCGGGCTGGTGGCCAGCGCGCGCGCGATTTCCACGCGGCGGCGTTCGCCGCCCGACAGCGAGATGGCCGCGTTGCTGCGGATGTGGCCGATCTGCAATTCCTCCAGCAGCGATTCCATCTGCTGGTTGATCTTGGCCGTGGGCAGGGCCTTGCCATCCGGCCCCAGTTGCAGCTCCAGCACGGCGCGGATGTTCTGCTCCACCGTCAGCCGGCGGAACACGGACGCGTCCTGCGGCAGGTAGGACAGGCCCATGCGCGCGCGCTTGTGGATCGGCATGGCGGTGATGGCGTCGCCGTCGATCTCGATGCGGCCGGCGTCGGCCGGCACCAGGCCCACGATCATGTAGAAGCTGGTGGTCTTGCCGGCGCCGTTCGGGCCGAGCAGGCCCACGACTTCGCCGCTGGAGACGGACAGGGAGACGTCCTGCACCACGGTGCGGCCGTTATAGGTCTTGCGCAAGCCGGTTGCGCGCAGGCTGCCCTGCTTGACGCCCGAAGGGGCGGAGGTCACAGGGGTCTGCACAGAGGGTGGATTCATGCGTGGCGGCGGATGTGTTGCGGGGGGAGGCGCTTAACGCCCCTTCTTCGAGGCCTGCTGCTTGCGGCATTCGGCGATGGCGGCGTCTGCCTTGGCGCGGGGCTCGGCCACCGAGCGCACCCGGCCGCCGGCCGCGGCCGAGTTGGGACCGCCATGGGCTTCGTAGGTGCCGCTCTTTTCGTTGTAGCGTACCCGTTCGCCACGGATGGTGTCGAACGGTTTGCCACAGACGTAGCGCACCACCACGGCCTGGCCGATGAGGTCGAAGGTGCTGTTGGTGCCGTCGTATTCGGCGCGCAGGCCCTTGCCTTCGATGAGCTCGAAATTCTCGGGGCGTTCCTGGCGGATGGTGACGACCTTGCCCTTGTTCGCGGTGGCCGTGCCGTACTGGTTGCCCTTGGCGTCCTCGTGCATTTCCAGCGTGTCGGAGGTCAGCGTCATCAGCCCGCGCGTCATGTTGACGTTGCCGGTGAACACGCTCTGCTTCTTCACGTCGTCGTAGTGCAGCGTGTCCGACAGGATCAGCGTGCTGGGTTCTTCGGCGGGCGCGGCCTTGCCGGCGCTGGCGGCCGGCGTGGGCGCGGGGGCCGCCGCGTGGGCCGCGGGCGCGAGCGCCGCCGCGGCCAGCAGGGCGGCGCCGATCAGGCGCGTCGTCGGGGCAAGGCGAATCCGGAGGTCGGTCATGGCTTCTTCTGGTCGGTATTGTTGGGGGCTGGAATCTCGGTGCGGCGCTGCTGCTTGCCTTCGCCGCCGGCGATTTCCACGTCGGTCGATGCTGAGACCTGCAACTGGCGGGTCCTGTTGTTGTAGTGCATGCCGGTGCCGTTCATGCGCGAGCGGCCTTTCAGCACTTCGGCCGGCAGGTCGGTATAGACCACGTCCTCGTCCGGCAGGATGATCAGCTGCTGGCTGCGCACGTCCAGCAGGTCGTTGTTGGCGTCGGGCTGGCGATGCACGTAGGCGTCGCCGTTCATGACGATGCGCTTGCCGCCCTGTTCCATGATGGCGGTCTTGGAAATGCCCACGGTGATCGGGCTGGATTCGCGCTGGCCGACGGCCCGGGGGGCGGTGATGTGATACGAATCGTCGTCGGGGAAGTGCTCGGCGTATTCGCCCTCGAGCCGGTTGATCGGGCGGCCCGTCATGTCGGTGCGCAGCATGACGAAGTTGCGCGACCAGGCATCCATTTCATGGGTGACGCGGCGCGGGGGGTCGACCTGCACGGCCCGCTGCGCGTAATCGGCCGCCCACCAGCTGCTGAGCACCAGCACGACGAGCAGGAACAGCGCGATCAGGGAAGGAAAACGTTCTTTCATCTAGTGTGCCGTGTGGGCGTATGTGTCATGGGGCGCGGGCCGTCTGCTGGCTACTGGATCGTGCCCGGACCCAGCAGGCCCGGCGCGGCCAGGAAGCCGCCCAGGCGGCCCTGGGCGGCCAGCAGCAGGTCGCAGCATTCGCGCACCGCGCCAGAGCCGCCGGGAATCGAGGCAACCCAGTGCGCGGCCTGGCTGACATAGCCGGGCGCGTTGGGCACGGTGGCCGCGAAACCGGCGCGCTGCATGGCGGGCAGGTCGATGATGTCGTCGCCCATGTAGCCCGCCTGGTTCAGTTGGACTCCGGAGCGTTGCGCAAGTTCGGCCAGGGCGGTGCCCTTGTCGCGCACGCCCTGCATGACCTCGGCGATGCCCAGCTCGGCGGCGCGGCGCGCCACGATGGGGCCGGACCGGCCGGTCATCAGGGCGACCTTCAGGCCACCCTCCAGCAGCAGGCGCAGGCCGTGGCCGTCCAGCGCGTTGAAGCGCTTGAGCTGTTCGCCGTTCTCGCCATAGTAGAGGCTGCCGTCGGTCAGCACGCCGTCCACGTCGAACACCATGAGGCGGACGGCGGCGGCGCGTTCGCGCACGGTGGCGGGGATGCGGGCGAGGACCAGCGCTTCGGCCGGATGCGTGACGGGGGTGGGAAGGGTCATAGTCATACCACTTTGGCGGCCATCAGGTCATGCATGTGCAGCGCGCCGAGCAATGCGCCATCGCTGTCGAGCACCAGCATGTGATTGAGTCGAAGTTCGTCCATCTGCTGCGCCGCTTCCACGGCCAGCGCGTCGGGTCCAATGCTGCGCGGCGAGCGCGTCATGCCGTCGTCCACGGTCAGGCCGCGGATGTCGCCCTGGCTGGCGATCAGGCGGCGCAGGTCGCCGTCGGTGAAGATACCCTGCGGGCGGCCGGCGGCATCGGCCACCACGGTCATGCCCATGCCCTTGGCCGACATGGTCTTGAGCGCCTGGGGGACCGGCGTGCCGGCGGCCACGATGGGCAGGGCGTCGCCCTGGCGCATCACGTCGCGCACATGCGTCAGCAGGCGGCGGCCCAGCGCGCCGCCCGGATGCGAGCGGGCGAAGTCCTGCGGGCCGAAGCCGCGCGCCTCCAGGCAGGCGACGGCCAGCGCATCGCCCAGGGCCAGCGCGGCGGTGGTGCTGGCCGTGGGCGCCAGGTTCAGCGGGCAGGCTTCCTGCGCGACGCTGGCGTCCAGGTGCACGTCGGCCAGCAGTGCCAGCTCGGACTGCGGATTGCCCGTGATCGCCACCAGCTTGGCGCCCATGCGGCGCGCCACCGGCAGGATGGTCAGCAGTTCCTGGCCCGATCCGGAATAGGAAATCGCGATCAGCACGTCGTCGCGGGTGATCATCCCCAGGTCGCCATGGACCGCCTCGGCGGCATGCACGAAGAAGGCCGGCGTGCCGGTGGAGGCCAGCGTGGCCGCGATCTTGCGCGCGACGTGGCCGGTCTTGCCGATGCCGCTGACGACCACGCGCCCGCGGCAGGCGAGCAGCAGGGCCACGACCTGCGCGAAGCTTTCGTCCAGCCGGGCCGACAGGTCCCGCAGGGCCTGGCTTTCGATTTGCAGCGTCCTGCGGGCAGATGACAGCGCGGTGTCGGACGATAGGGAGGGATGCTCAGTCATGGCGGGATTTTAATATCAGTTGCCGGGGGCGCCACCGCGCCACCCCGGACGCATGAAACAGGTGCCGCAGGCCGACATGAGAAACAGCTATCCCCCCGGCGACGGCGCTCTCCCCAATCGGGGCAGCGCGGATCCGGCTCCGCCGGTCCGCAGCTGCGCCCCCCTGGGGGGGAAGCGCGCAGCGCTTCGGGGGGGACCCCTTGTTTGCCCGCAGGAGGGGGCTATGGCATCCTGGCGGCTCCCGTTTTTCCGGCTTTCACTCTTTTACCCAGGACCGCCTCATGTCCCGCATTTCCAGTCCCGTCCTTGGCACGCCCTTGTCGCCCCTCGCCACCCGAGTGATGCTGCTCGGCTCCGGAGAGCTGGGCAAGGAGGTCGTCATCGCCCTGCAGCGCCTGGGCGTGGAGGTCATCGCCGTGGACCGGTACGCGGACGCCCCGGGGCAGCAGGTGGCGCATCGCGCCCACGTGGTGCCCATGACGGACGCGGACGCCTTGCGCAAGATCATCGACCAGGAACGGCCGCACGTCATTGTCCCTGAAATCGAGGCCATTGCCACCAGCCTGCTGGTCGAGCTGGAGGCCGCCGGCGCCGTGCGCGTCACGCCGACGGCGCGCGCCGCCCAGCTGACCATGAACCGCGAGGGCATCCGCCGCCTGGCGGCCGAGACCCTTGGCCTGCCGACCTCGCCGTACCGGTTCGTCGACACCGAGCAGGAACTGCGCGAGGCCATCGACGGCGGCATCGGCTATCCCTGCGTGATCAAGCCCGTCATGTCGTCCTCGGGCAAGGGACAATCCGTGATCAAGTCCGCCGAGGACGTGGCCGAGAGCTGGCGCTACGCCCAGGAAGGCGGCCGCGTCGGAGGCGGCCGCGCCATCGTCGAGGGCTTCATCCGCTTCGACTACGAAATCACGCTGCTGACCGTCCGCGCGCGCGGCGCCGACGGCCAGGTCGAGACCCGCTACTGCGAGCCCATTGGCCACAAGCAGGTGGACGGCGACTACGTGGAAAGCTGGCAGCCGCATCCCATGTCGCCGGCGGCGCTGGAGCGCGCCCGCGAGATCGCCCTGGCGGTCACGTCCAACCTGGGCGGCCTGGGCATCTTCGGCGTCGAGCTGTTCGTGGCCGGCGACCAGGTCTGGTTCTCGGAGGTCAGCCCGCGTCCGCACGATACCGGCATGGTCACCATGATCACGCAGGCGCAGAACGAATTCGAATTGCACGCCCGCGCGCTGCTGGGCCTGCCGGTGGACACCAGCCTGCGCCAGCCCGGCGCCAGCAGCGTGATCTACGGCGGCGTGGACGCCGGCGCGGTGTCGTTCCACAACGTGGCCGAGGCGTTGGCCGAGCCGGGCACCGATGTGCGCCTGTTCGGCAAGCCCGAATCCTTCGTCAAGCGCCGCATGGGCGTGGGCCTGGCCGTCGCCGACGACGTGGCGGCCGCGCGCGCCAAGGCCAAGCGGGTGTCTTCCGCCGTGACGGTCAAGGCCGGCTGAGCACCGGGCGGGCGTCACCGACTGACCGAGGATCCGCCCTTGAGGGTCCTGGCTGAGCCGGACATTTTCTGATCGTTTTTCACCCGGGTTTAGTTCGTCCCTACTTTCAATGCCACCCGCCGCAAGGCCGGTGGCATTGTTGTTTTATGCCCAGGAATGGCCTGCCAAGAGGCCAATACGCCGGAAGTTTGCGGTCATGCCCCCACGAATCCTGGGGTTTGCGCTTTCTCATGGTTTGTTCGATAATTTCAGGAATTTCTGAAATCGGTGTAACTGCTTTTGTCTGATTCGGGCTGACCTGCTCCGCATATAAACGGGGCCAGGTTGGCGGAATCGGCTGGCGCGAGAAAGATCATGGTCCTCAGCCCTCAAAACGAACGTTTCGTCCTGCACTTTGGCGAGATGGGCAGCCGCTGGGGCGTGAATCGCACCGTCGGCCAGATCTATGCGCTGCTGTTCCTGGCGCCGGAGCCGATGAACGCCGACGACATCGCCGAGACGCTGGGCTTCTCGCGCTCGAATGTCAGCATGGGTCTCAAGGAATTGCAGTCCTGGCGCCTGGTCAAGCTGATGCACCAGGTGGGCGACCGGCGCGACTACTTCGAGACGCCCAAGGATGTCTGGGAGATCTTCCGCATCCTGATGGAAGAAAAGCGCAAGCGCGAAATCGACCCCACGCTCACGCTGCTGCGCGACACGCTGCGGGAGCCGGCGTCCAAGCCCGCCGATGTCTACGCGCAGCAGCGCATGACCGAAATGCTGGAGCTGATCGAACTGTCCACGGGATGGTTCGATGAGGTTCAGCGCCTGCCGCCCGAAACCCTCCAGAACCTGATGAAACTGGGCTCCAAGGTCCAGAAGGTGCTGGGCTTCGCCGGCAAATTGCGAGGCAAGGGCTGAACGCCGCTGAGCCTTGATTTTTAGGAAAAATCCTATGAAGTTGCATATGCCGCCCGTATCATGGCGCCAGAGACGGCCTGGGAACCATGCCGGTTGCTGTGGCCTCTCGCCCGCATGGGAGCGCCCCAATGATTGATCTCGACGTCGTCAACCTGTCGCGATTCCAGTTTGCCGCGACCGCGCTGTACCACTTCCTGTTCGTCCCCCTCACGCTCGGCCTGTCTTTCATCCTCGCCATCATGGAGAGCGTGTACGTCATGACCGGGCGCGCCATCTGGAAAAAGATGACGATGTTCTGGGGCACGCTGTTCGGCATCAACTTCGCGCTGGGCGTGGCCACGGGCGTGGTCATGGAGTTCCAGTTCGGCATGAACTGGTCGTACTACAGCCACTACGTCGGCGACATCTTCGGCGCGCCGCTGGCGCTCGAAGGGCTGATGGCCTTCTTCCTGGAAGCCACCTTCGTCGGCCTGTTCTTCTTCGGCTGGAACCGCATGTCCAAGGTCAGCCACCTGGTGGTGACCTGGCTGGTGGCCTTCGGCACCAACTTCTCGGCCCTGTGGATCCTGATCGCCAACGGCTGGATGCAGAACCCGGTCGGCGCCGTCTTCAATCCCGACACCATGCGCATGGAGATGACGGACTTCGCCGCCGTGATCTTCAACCCGGTGGCGCAGGCCAAGTTCGTGCACACGGTCAGCGCGGGCTATGTGGCCGGCGCCATGTTCGTGATGTCGATCAGCGCCTGGTATCTGCTGCGCGGTCGTCATACCGACCTGGCCAAGCGCTCGATGGCGGTGGCCGCCAGCTTCGGCCTGGCCTCGGCCCTGTCGGTGGTGGTGCTGGGCGATGAAAGCGGCTACCTGACCACTGAACACCAGAAGATGAAGATCGCCGCCATGGAGTCCATGTGGCACACCGAGCCGGCGCCCGCCGCGTTCAACCTGATCGCCATCCCCAACCAGGCCGAGCGCAAGAACGATTTCGCCATCGAGATCCCCTATGTCATGGGCATCATCGGCACGCGCTCGCTCACCACGCCGCTGCTGGGCATCGACGACCTGATCCTGCGCGCCGAGAACCGCATCCGCGACGGCATGGTGGCCTACGACGCGCTGCAGAAGATCCGCGCCAATCCCAAGAACACCGACGCGCGCATGGTGTTCGACAAGACCTGGCCAGACCTGGGCTACGCGCTGCTGGTCAAGCGCTACCAGTCCGACATGAGCAAGGTCACCGAGGAAGACATCAAGAAGGCGGCCATCGACACCGTGCCGAACGTGGCGCCGCTGTTCTGGGCGTTCCGCGTCATGGTGGCGGTCGGCATGTACCTGATCCTGTTCTTCGGCGTGGCGTTCTGGCTGGCCTCGCGCGGCCGGCTGGACAGCCGGCGCGGCCTGCTCAAGGTGGCGCTGTGGAGCCTGCCGCTGCCGTGGGTGGCGATCGAGAGCGGCTGGTTCGTGGCCGAGTACGGCCGCCAGCCCTGGGTGATCGAAGGCGTGCTGCCGACCTACTACGCGGCCTCCGGCCTGACCATCACGGACCTGGCCATCAGCCTGGGGATTTTCCTGGTGCTGTACACGGTCCTGCTCATCATCGGCGTCAAGGTGATGCTGCACGCCATCAAGGCAGGTCCGAAATCCGACGGACCGGCGCCCGCCGACGCGGCCGCCGATCCTGTCCGCGCCGCCGTGCGCGCCTGACCGGGAGAAACAGGAATGGATGCATTGATTCCTTTCGACTACGCCACCCTGCGGGTGGTCTGGTGGGTGCTGCTGGGCGCGCTGCTCATCGGCTTCGCCGTCATGGACGGCTTCGACCTGGGCGTGGCGGCGCTGCTGCCGCTGGTGGCCAAGACCGACGTCGAGCGCCGCGTGGTGATCAACGTGGTCGGCCCGGTCTGGGAGGGCAACCAGGTCTGGCTCATCACCGCGGGCGGCGCCATCTTCGCCGCGTGGCCGCTGCTGTATGCCGCCTCGTTCTCGGGCTTCTACCTGGCCATGATGCTGGCGCTGATCGCGCTGATCCTGCGTCCGGTGGGCTTCAAGTACCGCAGCAAGATGGAAGGCACGCGCTGGCGCAACACCTGGGACGGCGTGCTCTGTTTCTCGGGCGTGGTGGCCTCGCTGGTGTTCGGCGTGGCGGTGGGCAACATCATCCTGGGCGTGCCCTTCACGTTCGACGAAGCCGCGCTGCGCATGGTCTACCAGGGCCATTTCTACCAGCTGTTCACCCCCTTCGCGCTGCTGGCCGGCGTGCTCAGCGTGGCCATGCTGGCCATGCACGGCGCGGTGCTGCTGGCCTGGCGCACCGAGGGCGCGGTGGCCAGCCGCGCCCGCAACTGGGGCCGGCTGTGCGCGCTGCTGACCGCGGCGCTGTTCGTGGCCGGCGGCTTCTGGGTCGCGGGCGGGTTGAACGGCCACGTCATCACCAGCGCGGTCGACATGCAGGGTCCGTCCGATCCCATGCTCAAGACCGTCAGCGTGCAGGCCGGCGCCTGGATGGCCAACTACGCCAAGTGGCCGCTGATGTGGATCGCGCCCGCGCTGGGCGTGGCAGGGGCGCTGCTGGCGCTGCTGCTGTTGACGGCGCGCGCGCACATGCTGGCGTTCCTGGCATCGGCGCTGTCCATCGCCGGGATCATCCTGACGGCGGGCTTCTCGCTGTTCCCGTTCCTGATGCCCTCGTCGTCGAACCCGCGCGCCGGGCTGACGGTCTGGGATGCCTCGTCCAGCCACATGACGCTGTGGATCATGGTGATCGCGGTCGCGATCTTCCTGCCCATCGTGACGCTCTACACCGCCTGGGTGTACCGCGTGATGCGCGGCAAGGTCACGCCCGAGTCGGTCGGCGGCACCCCCAACTCATACTGAATCAGGAGCTAGCGCTATGTGGTATTTCTCGTGGGTACTCGGGCTGGGGCTGGCCTGCGCCTTCGCCATTCTCAACGCCATGTGGTTCGAACTGCGCGAGGGCCATTCGCATGACCCGCGCGCCAAGCGCGACGAAGCGTGAGCATGCGGGACACGTCGGCGGCGGGCCGCGCCAGCAGCCTGGAGCATGATCCCGCCGACGCACTGCGCAAGCCCTCGCGCGCGCAGTCGCAATGGTTGAAGCGCCTGGCGGGATCGGCGCGGCCGCCCTTGCTGCTGGCCGGCGCCGCGCCGCTCGCGGGCGGCGTGCTGCTGGTGATCCAGGCCTGGCTGCTGGCCAGCGTGCTGGATGCCGCCATCGCGCGGCAGGCGCCGCGCGCGGAACTGCTGGGCGGCATCCTAGGCATCGCCGCGCTGATGCTGGTCCGTGCCTGTATCGCCTGGGCCGGCGAACGCGCCGGCGCCATTGCCGCCGAGCGGATCAAGCGCCAGGTGCGCCTGGCCCTGTTCGAGCGCCTGGTGGACAAGGGGCCGCACTGGAGCCGGGGCCAGGCCTCGGGCGTGCTGGCCAGCGCCGTGGTGGACCAGGTCGAGGCGCTGGATGGCTTCTTCGCCAAATACCTGCCGGCCATGGCCGCCGCCGCCATGCTGCCGGTGGCATTTTCCGTGTTGCTGTTTCCGGTGGATGTGATCGCGGGCCTGGTGCTGCTGATCACCGCGCCGCTGATTCCCTTGTTCATGGCCCTGGTCGGCTGGGGCGCGCAGGGCGCGAGCCGGCGGCATCTGCGCGCCTTCGCGCGGCTGTCCGGATTCTTCGCCGACCGCCTGCGCGGGCTGTCCACGCTCAAGCTGTACGGACGCGCCGAGGCCGAGGCCGAATCGGTGGCGGCCGCCAGCGACGCGTTGCGCCAGCGCACCATGTCCGTGCTGCGCATCGCCTTCCTGTCCTCGGCGGTGCTGGAATTCTTCGCCGCCCTGGGCGTTGCCGGGGTGGCCGTGTACATCGGGCTGACCTATCTGGGTTTCCTGGACCTGCGTTGGTCGGTGTTGACCTTGCAGGCCGGCATGTTCTGCCTGTTGATGGCGCCCGAGGTCTATGCGCCGCTGCGCCAGTTCGCCGCGCACTACCATGACCGCGCGGCCGCGCTGGCGGCGGTGACGCAGATCGACGCGGTGTTCGACGGCTTGCCGGATGTGGCGCCGGCCGGGGCCGCGCCGGTTGCGCCGGCCGCCGCGCCCGCCGCGTGCGGCCCGGTCGCAATGACCGCGCGCGGCTTGCGGTTGATGGCGCCCGGCCGTCCCGCGCCGGTGCTCGACGGCGCGGCGCTGTCGCTGGCGCCCGGCGCACACGTCGCGCTGATGGGGCCGAGCGGCATCGGCAAGTCCTCGCTGATCGAGGCGATCGCGCGCCTGCGGCCCTGCGAGGGCGAGATCCTGATCGACGGCCGGCCGCTGGCGGATTGGGACGAGGCCGCGTTGCGCGGCCGGATCGCGCTGATCGGCCAGAAGCCGCAGCTGATGGCTGGCACCATCGCCCAGAACATCCGCCTGGGCTGTCCGCAGGCCTCGGACGAGGCGCTGCGCGAGGCCGCCCGGCGCGCGCGCGTCCTGGAATTCACCGAACGCCAGCCGCTGGGCCTGGATACCGTGCTGGGCGGACGCGGGCAGGGCCTGTCCGGCGGCCAGGCGCAGCGCGTGGCGCTGGCGCGGCTGTTCCTGCGCGATCCCGGACTGATCCTGCTGGACGAGCCCACGGCGCACCTGGATGAAAACACGCAGGCCCGCGTGCTGGACGAAATCCTGGCATTCGCGGCGGGCCGGACGCTGCTCATCGCCACGCACTCGCCGCAGGTGGCCGCCCGTTTCGGGCGCACGCTGCGGCTGGCGGGCGGCAAACTGGAACAAGCATGACGCGCATCGCCATGACCGCGCCTGGCGGATCCGCCGGATCCGGAGCGGCCCATCCATGAAACACCTGTTGCTGCTGCTGCCGCTGTACGCGCGCCGCAAGGGCGGACTGCTGCTCGCGCTGTTCTGCGCGCTGGCCACCGTGGCCGCGGGCGTGGGGCTGTTGGGCGTGTCGGGCTGGTTCCTGACCGGCGCCGCGCTGGCCGGCGCGGGCGCGGCGTTCAACCTGTTCGCGCCGTCGGCGCTGGTGCGTGGCCTGTCGTTCCTGCGCATCGTGTCGCGCTATGCCGACCGCCTGGCGGGGCACTCGGCCACGCTGCGCCTGCTGGCGGATCTGCGCACGCTGGTGTTCCGCGCGCTGATCCGCCTGACGCCGCGCCAGCTGGCGCGCTATCGCGGCGGCGATCTGGTGGCGCGCATGACCGGCGACGTCGACGCGCTGGATACCGTGTTCCTGTTCGTGCTGGCGCCGCTGGCCACGGCGCTGCTGGCCGGCGCCATCATGACGGCGGTGCTGGGCTGCTGGATACCGGCCGCCGCGCTGGTGTTCGCGCTGGCGCTGCTGGTGGCCTGCGTGCTTGCGCCCTGGGGCCTGCAGCGCGCCGCGCGCGGGCCCGGCGCCGCCGCGCAGGAAAGCGCGGCCGGCCTGCGTGCCGCTGTGCTGGACGCGGTGGACGGCCACGCCGACATGGTGGCGCTGCATGCGCAGGCGCAGACCCGCGCGCATTTCGAGAGCCTGTGCGGGCAGAACGCGCAGGCGCGCCAGGCCCAGGCCTGCGTCGCGGCGCGCGGACTCTGGTTCCTGCAGGCCGCCGCCGGCGCGGCCGTGCTGGGCGTGTTGTGGTACGGGCTGGGCGAACATGAGGGCGGCGGCCTGTCCGGGCCCTTGCTGGCGGGTCTGCTGCTGGCGGTCATGGGCATATTCGAAGTGGCCGCGCCCATCATGCGCGGCGCGTCGCGGCTGGGCTCGGCGGTGTCCGCGGCGCAGCGCATCCGCGAGGTGGCGCAATGCGAGCCGGACATGCGCGATGCCGACGCGCCGGCCGCGCTGCCGGCGGATGGCGCGCTGGAACTGGATGGCCTGCGCTTCGCCTATCCCGACGGCGTCCCGGTGCTGGACGGCGTCAGCCTGTGCGTCGCGCCGGGCGAGCGCGTGGCGATCCAGGGCGAGAGCGGCGCGGGCAAGTCCACGCTGCTGCACCTGATCCTGCGGCTGGAAGATCCGCAGGCCGGCCAGGTGCGCTATGGCGGACGCGACGCGCGCGACTGCGCGCAGGCCGACTGGCATCGGCGCATCGCGCTGCTGTCGCAGGACGCGCCGGTGTTCCTGGGCACGCTGCGCACCAATCTGCTGATCGGCGATCCCTCGGCGGACGAGGCCGCGCTGTGGCGCGCGCTGGACGCCGCGCGCCTGGGCGATTTCGTGCGCGGACTGCCCGACGGGCTGGATGCGTGGGCGGGCGAGACCGGCTCGCTGCTGTCAGCCGGGCAGGCGCGGCGGCTGTGCCTGGCGCGGGCCCTGCTGTCGCCGGCCCGGGTGCTGGTGCTGGACGAACCCACCGCCGGCCTGGACGCGGCGGCCGAAGCCGATTTCCTGCGCGACCTGGGGCGGGCGGCGCAGGGGCGCGCCGTGGTGCTGGCCACGCATGCGCGCCTGCCGGCGGGCGCGGTGGACCGGCGCTGCGTGCTGCGCGGGGGACAGTTGCATGACGTGTCATCGCCCGAGGCTGTCCTGGCTTAAGCGCGGCGGGGGGGTTATAGTGCGCCTTGCTTCAATTCTTCAGGGCCGTCTTTCATGCAGAACGAATACGCCGAGTTCATCCGGCGCACCATCCGCAGCGTTCCAGACTGGCCCCAGCCCGGTGTCACGTTCCGTGACATCACGCCGGTGCTGCAGGATCCGCGGGCGTTCCGCGTCCTGATCGACCTGTTCGTCTACCGTTACATGCGCCAGCGCCTGGATCTGGTCGCGGGCGTGGACGCGCGCGGCTTCATCGTGGGCAGCGTGCTGGCCTATGAGCTGAACCTGGGTTTCGTGCCCGTGCGCAAGAAAGGCAAGCTGCCCTACCGCACGGTGGCCGAGGAATATTCGCTGGAATACGGCAACGCCGCCGTCGAGATGCACACCGACGCGGTGCGCACCGGCCAGCGCGTGCTGCTGGTGGATGACCTGATCGCCACGGGCGGCACCATGCTGGCGGCCATCAAGCTGCTGCAGCGCCTGGGCGCGAACGTGGTCGAAGCCGCCGCCATCATCGACCTGCCCGACCTGGGCGGCTCCGCCAAGATCGCCGCCACCGGCACGCCGCTGTACACGGTCTGTCAGTACCAGAACGACACCACCGTCTGACGCGCGGCGCTTCGCGGGGGCTTAGCCCTCATTCAGACGCGGCTGGATGAAATCCAGGAACGCCTTGGTCTTGGCCGGCAGCATCCGCGAGGGCAGCAGCGCGAACAGTGGCAGCGGCGTCAGGCTCCATTCCGGCAGCACGCGCACCAGGCCGGACTGCTTGATGGCGCGCTCCATCGCGTCGAACACCAGCAGCGGCGTGATGCCCAGTCCCTGGCTGGCCAGCCGGCCCAGCATGCCCACGTTGTTCGCGGCCAGCCGGCCCGATACCTGCACGCGTTCCACCTTGTCGCCCGAATGGAGCATCCAGAAGGATGATTCGTCGCGCATGGTGGGCCGCAGGCACTCGTGATGGCTCAGATCCCCGGGCACGCGCGGCTCGCCGTGGCGCGCCAGGTATTCGGGCGAGGCGTACAGCTGGTGCGCCATGAGCACGATCTTGCGCGAGATCAGGCTGGAATCGGGCTGCTGCCCGAAGCGCAGGATCAGGTCGAACGGGTTGCTGATCGGATCGACCGAGCGCATGCCCAGGTCGAAATCGCATTCGATATCGGGATGCTGTTCGCGGAATTCGCGGATCACCGAAGGCAGGAACAGTTGCGCCAGGCTGGTCGGCAGCGAGATGCGCAGCCGGCCCTTGGGTTGCACCGCCATGTCCAGCAGCTGGTCGTGGGCGACGCGGGCTTCCTCGACGATATGGCGGCAGCGCTCGAAATAGATGGCGCCGGCCTCGGTCAGGTCGATCTTGCGCGTGCTGCGGTTGAGCAGCCGCATGCCGACGCTGCGCTCCAGTTCGCTGACGCGGCGCGACAGCGTGGACGTGGGGATGTTCAGGGCTTCGGCCGCATGACTGAAATTCTTGCGCTTGGCGACTTCGACGAACAGGGCGATGTCGTTAAGCTGTATGTCCATAAGGGCCTCGGTACTCAAAATTCCATGTCTGGCAGATTCCAATCATAAATGGAATTATTTTTGCGCCAGTGGAAATGTCTATTCCTCCATCCCGAACAAGCCGCGCCAGTCGGGGCGTCACGGCCCGACGAGCCGCAGCTGGCGTTTTGCTGAATGCTCGCAAGGCTTGCGCCCATTGGGCCGGGGACGGGAGTGCGCAGGAAGTGAGCAGGAAATCGGCAAGAATCGCACCGCGACATGCGGGGATCTTTCCACTCCTGCAAATATGTTCCCCAAATTAAGGGTTTTTACTAGGTCGATAAGGCCAGATACTTCGTTCCGTCAACACGCCGTCACATTGCGCCCGCCGTCCTGGCGGGCGCTGTCGTGCCAGGTATAGGATGGAGTCATCACAATGAAAGCCCTAGCGACCGCACTCATGGTTACCGCAACCCTGGCGGGCATGTCCGCCGCCCACGCCGATGGCAAGACCCGCGAACAGGTCCAGCAGGAACTGCAGGCCGCCAAGGCCGCCGGCCAGGTCACCTTCGGCGAACTGGACTATCCGCCCGCCACCGCCGCCAGCACGGGCATGTCGCGCGAGCAGGTCGGCGCAGAACTGCAAAGCGCCAAGATCGCCGGCCAGGTGACCAGCGCCGAACTGGACTATCCGCCCAGGAGCGCCGCGCCCGAAACCGCCGGCAAGACGCGCGAGCAGGTCCGCGCCGAGCTGGCCCAGGCCAAGGCGCGCGGCGAATACACCTTCGGCGAACTCGACTACCCGCCCAAGGGCCGCTGAGCATTTCGCGGCCGGCCGATGGCGCTGGCGCGCTGTGGCTTTTTTGCCGCGGCATTGTCCGCGCAGCGCGACAGGATTTGACGATCCTCAAACCGGAAAATGATCGGGGATGAGCGAGGGAAATGCGATTGCGAGCAAGGATTCGCATTTCATTTCAAGGCGTTAGGACCTGGTTTCAAGCATGGCGGAATGCGCGTCGAACGCGATTATCCCAGCCATGGAAAGTAGTTCTTCGAATTCCCGCTTACTCCCGGCGGTCCCAGGCGAGACACTAGTTTCAGTGCATGCATCGCGGTCTTACAGGCCGCGGCTTGCGGGCATCCGCCACGCGGCGGCACGCCCGCGCATTGCCATCCATCTTGCCATTTAGAGGACTGTTATGAAGAAGACGCTATTGGCCGTCGCGTTGCTCGCGGGCTTTGCGAGCGCGGCGCAAGCTGCCGATTCGGTGACGTTGTACGGTTTGATCGACGCCGGTATCGGTTACGAAAAGGTGAAGTTCAACGGCAACTCGCAAAGCCGTGTCGGCGCCGTGCAAGGCGTGAGCAGCGGTTCGCGCTTCGGCCTGCGTGGTTCGGAAGACCTGGGCGACGGCCTGCGCGCCGTGTTCAACTTGGAGGCCGGCTTCGGTCCCCTGAACGGCAACTCGCTGCAAAGCGGCCGCCTCTGGGGCCGCCAGGCCACCGTGGGCCTGGACAGCGACTCGTGGGGCCGCCTGGAATTCGGCCGCCAGACCAACCTGGCGTCGAAGTACTTCGGTTCTATCGACCCGTTCTCGATCAGCTACAACACCGCCAACATGGGTACCGTGTTCAGCAGCGCCAATACGATGCGCCTGGACAACATGGTGCTGTACCAAACCCCCAGCTTCGGCGGCTTCAAGGCCGGCCTGGGCTACTCGTTCAGCGCTGACGATACGGTTTCGGACGAGAAGCAGCGCGGCTTCGAGACCAACAACAACAACCGCGTCCTGACCGCCGGCGTGCAGTACGTCAACGGTCCGCTGAACCTGGCCGCGGCCTATGACCGCTTCAATCCGTCCAAGGACGTCAAGGGCGGCAGCCAGGAAGACACGACGATCCAGTCGTACATCCTGGGCGGCACCTATGACTTCGAAGTGGTGAAGATCGCCGCCGCCTTCGGCCAGACCCGCAACGGCTGGTTCGTTGGCCAGAACATGGGCACCACGCCCGACGGTATGCAGAAGCTGGGCACGTTCAAGCTGGCCGACGGCTTCCGCGCCAATTCGTACATGGTGGGCTTCACCGTGCCGCTGGGCAGCAGCTCGATCTTCGGTTCCTGGCAGCGCGCCGATCCGAAGAACGACAAGCTGACCAAGGACGATGCCAAGTTCAACGTCTACAGCCTGGGCTACACCTACGACCTGAGCAAGCGCACCAACCTGTACGCGTACGCCTCCTACGGCGACAACTACGCGTTCCAGCGCGATGCGACGGACACGGCGTTCGCCGTGGGCCTGCGTCACCGGTTCTAAGCGACAGCGCGCCCGGCCAGACCTTGCTGAATGCGCGGCCCATCTCCGTGAGCCGCCGAGTGACAGCGAACCCCCCCTCCGGTTGAGGCCGGGCGCGACTTGAGCTGAGAAGGGAAGGGCCTCCATCTGGAGGCCCTCTCGCTTTTGGGCTTGCCGTTATCCGCGCGCCGGCATGGCGGCCCGGCTTGCGGCGGCGCGCGCGGCTACAGGAACAGCTTGTAGGCCGGGTTGTCGGTCTCGTTCCAGTGCGGATAACCCAGTTCGGCCACGAAGGCGCGGAACTGCTTCTTGTCGGCCGCCGGCACCTGGATGCCGATCAGGATGCGGCCGTAGTCGGCGCCCTGGTTGCGGTAATGGAACAGGCTGATGTTCCAGTCCGGATTCATCGCGTTCAGGAAACGCATCAGCGCGCCCGGACGCTCCGGGAATTCGAAGCGGTACAGCAGCTCGTCGCGCGCCTGCGCGGAACGCCCGCCGACCATGTGGCGCAAGTGGGTCTTGGCCATTTCGTCATGGGTCAGGTCGAGCGTGTCGAAACCGTGGCGGCGGAAATTGGCGGCGATCTTGTCGGGCTCGGCCGGCGAGGACACCTGGATGCCGACGAACACATGGGCGCGGTCGGAATCCGAGATGCGGTAGTTGAACTCGGTGACGCTGCGCTCGCCGACCAGCTCGCAGAAGCGGCGGAAGCTGCCGCGCTGCTCGGGCATGGTGACGGCGAAGATGGCTTCGCGCATCTCGCCCACCTCGGCGCGCTCGGACACGAAGCGCAGTCGGTCGAAATTCATGTTGGCGCCGCAGGCGATGGCTACCAGCGTCTTGCCCTTCAGGTGGTGCTCGGCCGCGTACTGCTTGGCGGCGGCGACGGCCATGGCGCCGGCCGGCTCCAGCACGCTGCGCGTGTCCTGGAACACATCCTTGATGGCGGCGCAGATCGCATCGGTGTTCACCACCACGAAGTCGTCCACGTACTGGCGCGTGAGCTTGAAGGTTTCGGCGCCCACCATCTTCACCGCGGTGCCGTCCGAGAACAGGCCCACGTCGTTCAGCTGCACGCGCCGGCCCGCGCGCACGCTGCGCAGCATGGCGTCGGAGTCCTCGGTCTGCACGCCGATGATCTTGATCTCGGGGCGCAGCTGCTTGATGTAGGCGGCCACGCCCGAGATCAGCCCGCCGCCGCCGATGGCCACGAAGATGGCGTCGATGGGATCGGGATGCTGGCGCAGGATCTCCATGCCCACCGTGCCCTGGCCGGCGATCACGTCGGGATCGTCGAACGGATGCACGAAGGTCAGCTTTTCCTTCTTTTCCAGCACCTGCGCGTGGGCGTAGGCGTCGGAAAAGCTCTCGCCGGCCAGCACCACCTCGCCGCCCAGTCGGCGCACCGCGTCCACCTTCACCTGCGGGCTGGTGGTGGGCATGACAATGACCGCGCGACAGCCCAGCCGCGCGGCCGCCAGCGCCACGCCTTGCGCGTGGTTGCCGGCCGAGGCCGCGATCACGCCGCGGTTGCGCGCGGCCGGCGGCAGGTTGGCCATTTTGTTGTAGGCCCCGCGCAGCTTGAAACTGAACACGGCCTGGGTGTCCTCGCGCTTGAGCAGCACCGTGTTGGATAGCCGCTGCGACAGCAGCGGGGCCGGCTCCAGCGGCGATTCGACGGCTACGTCGTAGCCCTTGGAAG